>CAYOTJ010000724.1:0-1648 GCA_964406855.1 uncultured Saprospiraceae bacterium | reverse complement strand
TGGCGCCATACGAGTTCAGTACTAAGTGCATAAACTATGGTTTTCGCGGCGGCGGCGGCTGCCGGTTGCGGTTTTTGAAAAAGGCCTTCACCGCCTCCGGCTGCCGCTTCTCGAAGCCCTGCACCCAGAAGCCGTCGTTGAGGTGCAGCCCTTGGCTGGGCCGCGTGAGGGCCGTATAAAACCAGCGGTACAAGGCGTTGCCCTGTTGCACGTATACCGACTTGTGCATGTTCAGAAACACCTGCGGCCACTCGCCGCCCTGCGCCTTATGGCAGGTGACGACGTACCCAAACTTAGCGCGCAGCGCATTCAGGTAGGGGTCTTTGCGCATGGCCTCCGCATAGGCGTCGGTCTTGCGGCGCAGCCCCGCCCTGCGGGCCCGCTGGTCGAAGTCTACCAGCAACCGCTGGGTTTCGTGGCCCTGCAGGCCGGCATAGTCGTTGTACAGCAGGTCGCGCAGCAGCAAGGTCTCGCAAAGGGTGTCGTCGGCCAAGTTCAGCAGCTTCACCTTCAGGAAGCCAAAGCCCGCCTGGGCCGGCGCGGGCCGCACGCTCTTCACCACCACCTGGTCGCCATTGGCCAGCGGTACAAAGTAGCTGTTCTGGGCCACCTGCAACAGCTCGCCCTCCGCTAAGTTTTTATTGCCCTGTAGCGTCAGCCGCATCCGGTGGTTGAGGCGGCGGCAGTGGCCATTGGCATTTACGATCATCATCGCCTCCTGATAGTCGTGGCGGCGCATATACGGCAGGTAAGCGTCTATCAGCGCCTGCTCGTCGCGGTACAGGAAGGCCGTCTCGCCCCGGGGCGGCTGTATCTTGGGCCAGTTCACATAGCGGTCCTCAATGATGTCTTGCCGGAAGCGGCCCGCCAGCCGCAGTATCTCCGACTCGCGGTTCTGGCGCAGCACCTCCAGCAGCTCGGCATAGCGCACCGGCACCCGATACGCCTCGTGCAGGTAGCGCGGACTCAGGGCCGGCGAGAAGGCGTCTTCGCTTACGGGCGGCAGTTGGCAGGGGTCGCCTACAAACACCGCCCGCTGCCCCTCGCTGAAGGCTAAAAAATCGACCAACAGATGCCCCGACCCAAACCGCGCCGCATGGCCGTCGGCCTGGGCGGGCGTATTGGCTATCATCGAGGCTTCGTCTACGATGTACACCATCGGCTGCCCCGCCGGCGGCGGTTCGCGTACCCCAAACTGCAAAGTCAGTTGGCCCGCGCCGCCTACCCCCGCCGAGGCGGCCTCGTCTAACCCGCTCAGCTCGTCAAACTGGTACACACAGGAGTGTATCGTAGCCGCCGGCTCGCCGGTTTTAGCCGACAGCACCTTCGCCGCCCGCCCCGTAGTAGCCAGCAGCACCGGCCGCATACCCTGCTCGCGCAGCCAGCGCACATAATGGCCCAGCAGCGTCGTCTTGCCCGTGCCCGCATAGCCGCGCAGCACAAAACAGCGCGCCCCCGCCTCCCGGCTAAAGGCCTGCAACTTGCCCAATGCCTCCGCCTGATGCGGCGTAAGTGTCGGAAATGTAGGGTTCGCCATCCTGTTGTTTATGTCGTTCGCCAATAGCGGCTCTTGTTTTTGACACCCGTACTAAAAATTTAAAATCCCCTGACTCGCTTACCGATAATACCGAAATCGCACAAATAAAAA
>CAYOTJ010000723.1:0-1992 GCA_964406855.1 uncultured Saprospiraceae bacterium | reverse complement strand
GTATATTCCACGGGGTGAACGAGCGCATAAGAGCGGAACACCCGACCCCGCGCGCGCAGGGGGCTGGTTTGCGCCCTCGGGCGCCTTGCAGATGTTTTGCGCGCGTGGGGGCACGCCCAAAAAAGTTGACTGAAAAAGAGGACTCCTTTTGGAAAGAAGAATTGGGCGTGCCCCCGGCCCCCGTCTGCGCCAGGTGGCCGGGGTCGCCACGCCCTCACGCTGCTCGGTCGGGTAAACGTCGTCCGCTCTTATGCCTCCCTTGGGGTCGGCATACCGCTTCCACCGCTCACGCGGGCGGGTTGCTCCGTTTATCGTTCTCCAAGTCAGGATGAGTGAATCTTGACTTGGAGAACGATATATCATGGGGGTATTGCGGCCGTTTCCTCCTATTGGGCAGGCTGCTGTCTTTGGAGATAAAAAAGGCTTTGAGAAGAGTGATCCCGACAGGGCTCGAACCTGTGACCTACTGATTAGAAGTCAGTTGCTCTATCCAACTGAGCTACGGGACCTGAGGGCGAGCCGGGAAGGGGAAAAGACCGGCCCGGCAAATGCGCCGCAAATGTAAAGATAATTTGCGAGTTGCGCAAGAGGCTGCGGCGATTATGCCGGCAGATAAGTAGCCAGGGCTGAGGCCATCTGCTGTTGGATGGTTAAGGCCTCTTCGCGGGCTTTTTCGGCGAAATCGGGGCCATTGCCGGCGTAGAGGATGGCGCGAGAAGCATTGACGAGTAAGCCGCAATGGTTGTTCATGCCAAGGCGACTGACGGCCATGAGGTCGCCGCCCTGGGCGCCTACGCCGGGAACGAGGAAGAAATAATCGGGCGCCAGGGCGCGCAGTTCGCGGAATTTTTCGGGGTGGGTAGCGCCGCAGACGAACATGAGGTTGTCGGGGGAGGCCCACTGTTGGCAGCGCTGCATGACCTTGGCATAGAGGGGCAGGCCGTCTTCCTGGGGGGTGAGTTGAAAATCGGCGCTGCCTTGGTTGGAGGTCAGGGCCAGTACGATGCCCCACTTGCCAGGAAAGGCGAGGAATGGGCGCACGGAGTCTTCGCCCATGTAGGGGGCCAGGGTGACCGCGTCGGCGCCCAGGGCATCGAACATAGCGCGGGCGTAGGCGGTGGAGGTATTGCCGATGTCGCCGCGCTTGGCGTCGGCGATGACAAAGTGTTCTGCGCCGATGTAGGCGACGGTATCGGCAAGGGTGCGCCAGCCGGCGGGGCCGAGGGCTTCGTAAAAAGCTAAGTTGGGCTTATAAGCTACGCATAGATCGCGGGTGGAGTCGATGATGGCCCGGTTGAAGGCGAGTACGGGGTCGGGTTCGGCGCCGAGATGGGCTGGGAGTTGGGCAGGATCGGGATCGAGGCCAATGCAGAGGTAAGATTGTTTGCGGCGAATCTGGCGGAAAAGCTCCTGGCGAGTCATATTGGGGACGTTATTGGGGAATAATGCCAAGCGGCGGCGCAAAGATAGGCGCTTTTTGTTTACCTTTGTCAAGTAACGCATACCTTGGCTATGACGCAGAGGCCCTCCGTGTTTTTTGTACTGCTGTTGCTGTTGGCATTGCTGCTGGCTACCCGGCCGGCGCAGGCCACCCATATTGTGGGCGGCGAATTGACCTATACTTGTTTGGGCGACAACAACTATGAAATTACGCTGACCGTTTACCGCGACTGTTTTTTTGGCAATCCGGCGGCGTATTTCGACAACCCTGCTTCGGTGGGGGTATTCAATGCCAATAATCAGTTGTTGTGGGACATTCGCATTCCACTGATGGGCGACGACACCCTTTCGCCGATACTCACCAACGAATGTTTGGTGGTGCCGCCTGCGGTATGCGTGCATACTACTACTTACCGAACGGTGGTAAACCTGCCGCCCATCATCGGGGGGTACCAATTGGCTTATCAACGCTGCTGCCGCAACCAAACGATTGCCAATATTGTAGACCCGCTCGGCACCGGGGCTACTTTTGGCGTAGTGATTACAGAGCGG
>CAYOTJ010000722.1:0-1995 GCA_964406855.1 uncultured Saprospiraceae bacterium | reverse complement strand
GTCAACATGGCCCTTTTCAATGGCCTGCAAATAGTAATGCTCCGCTTTTTCGGGCAATTGAAGTACATTGGCATATAAATTTGCTAAGTTATACATGGCATTGGCGTTACCCTTTTCAATGGCCTGCAAATAGTAATGCTCTGCCTTTTCAGGCGATTGAAGTGTCCCGGCATATAAATTGCCTAAATTATTCAAAGCATCAACGTTACCCTTTTCAATGGCCTGCAAATAGTAATGCTCCGCTTTTTCGGGCTGTGCCAAATGCCCTTGATACAAATACCCAAGATTATAAAAAGCATACCCCTCCCCCTGCTCAGCCAGTTGTAACATACAATATTCGACCTCTTTCCAGGCATGCGCCCGATAAAAAACATTGCCCGCTTCCGCCCATTCCGGCTCTTTCATTTGTTTGAGGGTAGCTAAAGCGGCGGCGGGGTTTTGTTGTTGTAATTGTTGTTGGGTCTGCTCCAAAAGCATGAGGTCGGAAGGGCTCAGTTGTTCGCTGAGGTCGTTGTTGTGGAGGCGCAAATAACCTTGGGTAGTGGTAACGAGTTCGTGCTGGAGAGTTTTATCAATGCCTTTAGCCCGGGCTAAAGCCGAGGACAACAAATAGGCGCTTTTGGGGTCGTAGCCCCCATCTTTCAGGGCCGTCAGGTGGCGACGGGCGCGGTCGGCGAGTTCGCCGGCATTTTCACACCAGGCTTCCAGAAAACGGGTCAGCCACAACACGCGCTGGTCGGAGCGCCCAAAGCGCATCAGGTACCAAATGTTGAAGAAGCGCTCGCTGATGAGATAAACCCGCTGCCGGGAACCCGCTACGAGCCGCTGCTCTATGGTTCCGTTCCCCGTCAGTACCTGCAACTGGCTCGATACGTGTTTGGCAGACAGGCGGGTAGCCGTCGCTATTTCGCCGGCGGTAACGCCGTCCCAGGCGCGGGCGACGGCGTCTACGATTTTTTTCTGCTGGTCGGAGAGCTCTTTCATGCGGTCCTGGTAGAGCGGAGTGGTGCGGTCGGCTATGATTTCGAGGTCGCGCAGGGCTTTGCCTTCGCGCTGCTCGGCAAAAACCTCGTAAAGCAAAATCACCGTGCGAATTACCCCGCCTGTGAGGCGCCGCATTACCTCTACGCGCTGGGGCTGTCGGCGTACAATTTCGGCCACCCGCTAGTCCTGCTGGCGCTTGGCCAGCGCCAGCAGCAGCGTACGGGTGTCTGCGGCATTCAGGCCCTCCAATTTTACCACTTTAAAAAACTCATAAAAAGGGTGGGCTGCGTCGTACATATCGTTGAGGACGATAGCGGTGGCGCCCACAATGCGCAGGTCGGGCGTAGTTTGCAACACGGTGCGCAGGCGCTGCAACTCCCATCTTTTAAACCGCTGGTAGATGTCGCCAAAGTTGTCGATGAACAGCACTAATTTTTTGCCGTGCTGCCTCAATCGAGCCAGCAGCAGATCAAAAGCCTGTTCTTCAAACAAAGCCGGCTGGTCTTTTAGCGCAGGATGAAGGTCTGCCATTTGCTGCTTCAGTCCGCCAAACGCCATAGGGTCATGCTCTTCCATATATTCGGCCACCCGCTCCCAGAGGAGTTCCAACTCGTCTATCCTGTATTCTTCTTCGTGAAAAACCACGGGGGTCATCCAGGCATTTACGGTGGCGTCCTGTTTCATTTCATAGGCCAGTCGTAGCAGCATGGTGGTTTTACCCATGCCGCGACGGGCCAGCAGCAGGTACTGCTGCTCAGGCTTGTCCATAAGCGAAGAAGCCAGATCGTTGTACAGGCGCCGAAACTGAGCTATGCGCACAATAAAACGTTCAATGAGTTCCTGCCGGGTAAAATTGGCTGGATTATACAGGTTGACGATGAGTTGTTTTTCCATGAGGCCGATAACATTTAGTAGGCAAAACGCTGCCACCACTTGCGCAAAATGGGCGACTGAAAACGCAATTGACCATCGCCCTGATACAAGTAGCCGTCCAACACCAAGCTATTGAGC
>CAYOTJ010000721.1:1420-2009 GCA_964406855.1 uncultured Saprospiraceae bacterium | reverse complement strand
GCAATATAGGGAGATGTTCTCTGTATGCCCTACTGAATGCAACCCTGGCTGCATCCGGGAGAGAACCCGCCGCTATCTGCAATTTTTTGCCATTCTTTAGCTCCCGTATCTAAGTTGACAAGCAACTTGCCTTTGATCCAATACCGCGTTCCAGAGAGGCCGCCTGTCCATTCTACCTGCATGGTAATGATAAGCGAGTTGGTAAGCTGGCTAACACGAGTCTGGCAACGCCCGTCTTTATCCGCCTCATAGAATACCCTGGCAGAGAGATTCCGACCTCCAAACGTAGAACAGCAGTTTAGCAGCTTATTCGCGGCCCAGTCAGCTACATCCTGGATTTCAGAACGCAGACTTGCTTCCGGGGTACAGCTTTGCCCTTGCGATGACAGGGGTACAAGGAAAAGACTTAAAATTAAAGGGAAAAATAGTTTTTTCATAGTCCATTAGATTGATAAAAAGCTAAAGTAGCCAATAAACAGTAAATCATGGCTGTTTTCGGGTACATTTTTTATTCGTAGTTCTCCAAGTCGGGATTTATAAGTCCTGGCTTGGAACTATATGAGTCTTAACTTCTCCATTCGATAATCTG
>CAYOTJ010000721.1:0-1410 GCA_964406855.1 uncultured Saprospiraceae bacterium | reverse complement strand
TTTTAGCGTTTTTCAAGCTAAGATGGGTGTGGAATCACTTGATGAGGGCCTTGCGGTGAAGGCGGTAGGCGCTGGGGCTCAGCCCCGTAGCGGCCTTGAAGAGTTTGTTGAAATGGGAGAGGTTGTTGAAGCCCGCCTCGAAGCTGAGGGCGGCGACGGTCATATCGGTTTCGGCCAGCAGGCGGCGGGCGTAAGCCAAACGGAAATCGTTGACAAACTCCGTAAAAGTCTTATGGGTGAGGCGCTTGAAGTAGCGGCAGAAGGCGGGCACAGTCATACTGGCAAGGCTGGCCACTTCCTCCAAAGGTATGGGGCGCTGAAAGTGGGTCTCAACCAGCTCGTACACCGATTGCATGCGGGCGCGATCCTGGGTGTTTACTTCTAAGGCGAGCCCGTCGGCGTTGAGCAGCTCGTATTCCGTAGATTCGGAGAGGTCGCGCAGGACGGCCAGCAGGGCAATGAGGCGGTCGAGCGGGCGCTGGTCGAGCATGTCGAGCAGCGCCCGCCCTACCTGGTGTTTGGTGGCGCCAGAGAAGGAAATGCCGGTGGCGGCCCGCTCAAAGAGAGCCTGTATCTGCCAGAGCTCGGGGCGGTTCCAGAAGTCTTCGCCCAAGAAGTTTTCGCGCATTTGCAGCACCACCTGTATGTGCTCGTCCTGCTGCTCTTCAGTGAATCCAAAGTGGGGCAGGTTGGGGCCTAAGAAGATGAGGTCGCCGTCTTCGTAGTAGGAGAGGTGATCGCCGATGTGGCGCTTGCCGCGGCCGTTGCTGATGTATACGATCTCGTACTCGGGGTGGAAATGCCAAAAGGGCTTGCCGCACTGCGAGCGGGTGTATTTTCGCAGTTTAAACGAACTTTCGAAGCCGGGATCAATGGCTTCCAATGCCGGTTTTGATGTGGTCGTAGCCATAGATAATCCTGTAACGCTATTTTGGGTTGATTGCGTACCCGCAAGCCGCGTTAACTCAGTCCTTGCAGGGCCACGAGCTTTTGGTATTCGCCGCCCTGGCCGAGCAGTTGGGCGTGGGCGCCGCGTTCTACGATGCGGCCTTCGCGCAGCACAATGATCTCATCGGCATGTTGCACCGTGCTCAGGCGGTGGGCAATGACGAGGGCCGTCCGGCCCTGCATGAGGGCTTCGAGGGCCTGCTGTACCAACTTTTCGCTTTCGCTGTCGAGCGCGCTGGTGGCCTCGTCGAGGATGAGGATGGGCGGGTTGCGCAGTACGGCCCGGGCGATGGTGAGGCGCTGGCGCTGGCCGCCGGAGAGCTTGCTGCCGCGGTCGCCGATGTTGGTTTGGTAGCCGGCCTCGGTGGCCATGATGAAGTCGTGGGCGTGGGCAATGCGGGCCGCGCGCTCCACGTCTTCGGGCGTGGCGTCGGGCAGGCCAAAGACGATGTTGTTGTATAT
>CAYOTJ010000720.1:1634-2015 GCA_964406855.1 uncultured Saprospiraceae bacterium | reverse complement strand
CCCGACCCCCGGCCCCTGTAAAATGCCGTTTCGCCAGGGCATGGCGCCAAAGGGGCCGGGGGGCACGCCCAAAACCTGGAAGAACGCGGTGGGCGGTGTTTGCGCTAATATTTGCTTTCCGGAAAGATATACATATACATAGGGGTAAGGCGGGGGCGGGCGCATCTTAAGGAGGAAACGGCCACGGAAGCGCGTGCGCCGACCATTTGTTCAACAATTAGACAAACCAATATGAAATCCTTTCCGATGTTTGTAAGCCTGCCGGCCCTGACGCTGGCTTTAGCATTAGTAACGGCGCCTTTGGCGGCGCAGTCGAAGCGAACGGTGCAACCTTTTGACGAGGTAGTGCTCACGGGCCGCATCGTGGCCGAGCTCGTGCCG
>CAYOTJ010000720.1:0-1624 GCA_964406855.1 uncultured Saprospiraceae bacterium | reverse complement strand
CCGGGCGACGCCAATGAGGTGGAAATTTTGCAGAGCGAAACGCCCGAAGATAAGATCAACATCAGCATGTCGGGGCAGTCGCTGCGCATCAGCACCCTCAACCGCATTGCAAAAGACGAAGAGGTGCGGCTGCGCATTACATACCAAAAGCTGCGCTCGGTGAAGGCTCAGGCAGGCGTGGAACTGCGCCACGAGGGCCGCATAGAGGCCGATAAATTAGAACTGCGCATAGGCAGCGGCGCGCAGGCGCAATTGGAGGTAACCACCGACGCGCTGGAAGTGTATGTAGGCGAGGGCGGGCAGCTTGTGCTGGGCGGCGATACCAATAGCCAACAGGTGACGGCCAGCTCGGGCGGCAACTGCGATGCGAGCAACTTGGCGGCGCGCCGCACCTATGTGCGGGCCAGCGCCGGAGGCGTAGCTAAGGTGAATGCCGCCGACTTTCTGGATGCCAACGCCAATACGGGTGGGCAGGTGTGGTATGGGGGCGAGCCCGCTGAAAAATATACCCGCAGCTCGCTGGGCGGCGAGATCAGTACGCTTTAGCTGCTTTGCCCTGCAGGCCGCCGGTATGGATGGCTACCACCGAGCTGCCCGGCGCAAACCGGCCGGCAGCCAGCCACTGAAAAAGCGCAAAGAACAACTTGCCGGTATAAACGGGCTCCAGAACGAGTGCGTGCGCCGCTTCCATCTCGTCGATGAAGGCGGCTAGCGCCGGGCTCGTTTTGGCATAACCGCCGTGGTGAAAATCGTCGATCACCTGCCAGTGCGGCCAGTAGGGGCCCTGCTGGGGCGCCGCCTGCATGAGGGCGGCTATCTCGGTCGTCAGAAAACTTCCTTTCAGGGCCGATACGCCCAATATTGGGGGCCTTGGCTCGGGCGCCTGGCGGATACCTGCGGCTACGCCCGCCAAAGTGCCGCCCGTGCCGCAGGCTAAGGCTAAGGTATAGGGCCGGCCCTCCATCTGGCTGTGGGTTTCTAAGGCCAACTCGGCGCAACCCGGTAGCGCCAGGGCATTGCTGCCGCCTTCGGGCAGGTAGCGGGCGCCAGGGTAGCGCTCGGCCCAATAGCGGGGGTCGCGGCTAAGGGCGCGAAATTGGCTGCGCGGCACAAAAACCAACTCCATACCATCGGCCCGAGCCCTGCTGAGGGTGGGGTTGTCGACGGGCTCGCCCCTTACGACGCCTATGGTGCGGAAGCCCAACCGGCGCCCCGCGCTGGCTAAAGCGGCTAAGTGATTGCTGAAGGCCCCGCCAAAACTGAGCAGGCTGTGGGCGCCCTCGGCCCGGGCCGCGATGAGGTTGTATTTGAGCTTGCGCCATTTGTTGCCGCAGAACGGATCGGCGGGCGCCGGCGCCAGCAGGTCGTCGCGCTTGACCCACAGCCGTACGCCGGCTGCCTGCCAGCGGGGATCGGGCAGTTCGTGCAGGGGCGAAGGGGGATGCTGTTCGAGTAAATTCCACATGCGGTAGCTCAAGTTGCAGCCGACAAAAGTAGCGCATTCCGGCAAGAAACCGGGAAAAGGAAAAGCCTTACAAGCAGCGCGCTTGTAAGGCTTTTTGAGTAGCGCGGGGGAGACTTGAACTCCCGACCTCAGGATTATGAATCCTGCGCTCTAACCGGC
>CAYOTJ010000719.1:0-2016 GCA_964406855.1 uncultured Saprospiraceae bacterium | reverse complement strand
AGTTATGACTTATCGCTGCGGCGTTTGATCTCATCGCGGATTTCGGCCGCGCGCTCGTAGTCTTCTTCATTGAGCACTTCGCCGAGCATCCGCTCCAGTTCATCGGTCGACATATTCGACAACGAGCGCTCCTTACCCGCAGAGCGAACCGGCCGCCGCGCAGGCGTTGTAGAGGGCGCAGCATCTTCTTCGTTGGCGCCTCCTTCCAGTACAATGCCGGCTGCATCAAGGATAAAATCGTAGGTATATATCGGGCAGCGAAAACGAACGGCCATAGCCAGCGCATCGGAAGTACGGGAGTCTATTTCGATGAGCTCCCCATCTTTGAGGCATACCAGCCTGGCATAAAAAATGCCTTCCAGCAGGTTGTTGATGATGATCTCTTTAAGCTCTATATTGAAGGTATCCAGCGCATTTTTGAAGAGGTCGTGCGTTAGCGGCCGGTTGGGGGTCATGCCTTCTATGGCCACCGCTATGGCTTGCGCCTCAAAGCTGCCAATAACGATTGGCAACCGGCGAGAACCACTCTTTTCGCCCAAAACTACCGCATAATTGGTGGAGTTGGTTACGCTGTGCGATAGCGCTACAATGTCCATTTCAATCTTTCTCATACGCTGCTGAGGTGATGACTACCCACAAAAAAGATAACGCCGGCAAAGCCTTAGCGGTTGTTTTGACCGGAGTCAAAATAAACGGCTTTCGCCCGGGCAAAAGCCCCCTTCTTAAAAAGCGGTGCAAAGATACTAACAATTTACAGTATCGAAAGAAGCTAAAATTGTTGTGAGCGCACAATTTTGCATTAGCCGCG
Source organism: uncultured Saprospiraceae bacterium (assembly GCA_964406855.1). GTDB lineage: Bacteria > Bacteroidota > Bacteroidia > Chitinophagales > Saprospiraceae > JAUMBM01. The sequence goes on along the minus strand of CAYOTJ010000719.1, from coordinate 1,208 downwards.
CTTTTCCTTTGTTTTGGCTTCCTCCCAGAGTTGATCCATTTCTGCCAACGACATATCCCGGAGGTCGCGGCCGGCGTTTTGTTCGATGTATTCAAAGCGGCGCTTAAACTTCTGATTCACGCGCTCCAAAGCCGTCTCCGGGTCAATACCCTGCCAGCGGGCGTAGTTGACAAGACTAAAAAGCACATCGCCAAACTCTTCCTCGCGTTTTGCCTGAGGCATATTTTCGTCTATGGTTTGCCTGAACTCGGCAATTTCCTCTTCTACCTTTTGCCACACCTGCCCCTCGTTTTCCCATTCAAAGCCCACCTGTTTGGTCTTTTCCTGCATACGGTAAGCCTTCACCATAGCCGGCAATGAACGGGGCACGCCTTGTAATACCGATTTTTTGCCCTCTTTGAGCTTTAGCTGCTCCCAATTGCGCTTAACGGTCTCTTCGTCATCAGCTACCACATCGCCATAGATGTGCGGATGACGGGCTACCAGTTTGTCGCAGATGGCGTGCAGTGCGCCGGCAATGTCAAAAGCGCCTTTTTCATCGGCAATTTTGGCATAAAAAACCATGTGTAGCATCAAATCGCCGATTTCCTCTTTGATTCCGTCTACGTCCTGATCGAGGATGGCATCGGCTAATTCGTAGGTTTCTTCGATGGTGAGGTTGCGGAGCGTTTCAAAGGTTTGCTTGCGGTCCCAGGGGCACTGCTCGCGCAATTCGTCCATTATTTTCAGCAGGCGACCAAAAGCAGCTAACTTTTCTTGCATACGATTGTTACTTTTGCGGTGACAAACTCAACCATCGACAATGGAATTCTTATATGTATTGGGCCTAATCTTCGGCTTATTTATACTTTCCTTCATCATGATCAACCTGCGCCACATCATTACCGGCAATGAATTTCGGGGCACTTGCGCCAGCAATAACCCCATGCTGAAAGATCAATTAGGCGAGTGTACCGTTTGTGGCCGCAAGGTGGGCGAAGAATGCCAAATGCCCGAAGTTCCCGCCAAATAAATCCGCACGCCGCTTCTTTTAGTAAGCGCCAATGGACAGCATCACCAAAGTGCAGGCCACAGCTACCTCTATGCCCGCTTCGCGCGCTAAGCGAGCCAGTTCGCTATTTTCCGTCCCCGGATTAAAAACGATGCGCTTGGGCTTTAGCCCCAGTATATAGTTGTAGTATTCGCGCTGCCGCTCGGGGTTCAGGTAT
>CAYOTJ010000718.1:0-2018 GCA_964406855.1 uncultured Saprospiraceae bacterium | reverse complement strand
GCCAATGAGCTCGTATCCCAGCCCTGTGCCCTCCAGGGCTCTGCTGAGTACGATGGCCAACGGCTGTCGGCGCAGGCGCAGATTCACGGTAACGCCAGGCGGTATCTGGTCGTTGCGAAAAGAAAGTGCTATACTTGATTCTTCGATGAGTTGGTATAGAAAGCGCTCCAGCGGCAGATTGTCGGCCTGTATGGAAATGCGCTGATTTAGAGGACTTTGTGCCTCCAGTTGCCAGCACCCCAGCAAGGCCAATATCATCCAACTGCATTTCCTGATCATAACGCGACGCGCTGCTATAGTTCGCGCCGGCAGATTTTTGCATAGACTATATTCCACACGGCTACGCACAAAACCTGCCGACACGCAGTATACGAACCATTACCTATTGTTAAACGCTCAAATCGCGCACAAAGGTTGGGCGCGCCTTGGCGCAAACAGCATTCGCGTCAAATTTCGGGTAAAATATCCGTCTGGCTGCATACAAAAACGCCGTATGGCAGACGTCAATAGCAATTGCCCATAGCCCGATACTGGCCTTCGCCCGTTTTTTCCAATCGAAGCTGTGTAGCCCGGGCCAGATAAGACACGACATTGTTCCAGTCCCGGGCTTTCCATTCGCCCGTAATCCGGGCTGGGCAGTTGATAATTTGCTCGGGCTTCACCACGATCGACACTCCATAGTAGCGCTCCAGCAGCCTCAGGGTTTCGCCCAGCTCGGCATCTTTGAGGTAAAGTTCTCCATTGCGCCAGGCCATGCGGCTGCGTGCGGGCATATCGAGCCTGTTGAGCTTTCCATTCGCATCGATGAGGGCGGCTGCGCCTGCCGTCAGTTCCACCCGCTGGATATTGGCGGCATCCGACAAGGCTACCTTGCCGCTGGTTACAGCCACTTCAATGGTGCGTTCGGCGGTATAAGCGCGCACATTAAACTGGGTGCCCAGCACCTGCACTACCCCGGTTTGAGCAACTACCCTAAAGGGCGATTCCGGCTTGTGGGCCACCTGAAAAAAAGCCTCTCCTGACAGCCGCACGTTCCGGCCTTCCAAGGCCGACCAATCGCCCGCAGGATAAGTGATCGTTGTATTTTCGTTGAGTTGTACCCGGCTGCCGTCGGGTAGTTCGAGCGTTTGCTGCTGTTGGGGGCCTGTAGTAGCGCTGACCCAGGCATCGGCGGGCGCCGACCATCGGCTGAACGTCAGCCATCCGGCCGTCAGCAGCAACAGAAAGCCAGCCGCTACTGCCCAAGGTCGCCGCCACACGCTCAGGCGGGCAGGCTGCCGGGGCCCGGCAGCGCGCATCTTCTGGTGTAATTTAGCCAAAGCCGCTTCTGTATCGGGCTGAAAGTCGGGCTGATGTTTGCCTGTGAGTTTCCACAGACGCGCCATATCGCGCTCAGCGGTGGAGTCGTCCGCGCCGGCCTTCAGTTCATTAAGTTCCGCTCTTTCGTCTGGGCTCAGCGCACGTTGCAGTTGTTGCGCCAGCAACCAGTAATACCTGGAATTCGCCATAATTGTGTTGCCTACGAATAAGGAGACACAGAATTCTGCCGCCCCCCCTACGCGGGAAGTGTCGGCCAGCTTACGATTGTACCTTTGAACAGACGGATGAAGACATGTTTTTTTGGGGGAACCGACGAGTGCACAACACATGGAGGACGGATATCCGACCCATCGGCCGGATGTCCGTCTCTTTGCCGCAGTTATACCGTCAAGGCGTTTGGTTTAGCCTTGCTTTTCTGCGGGCTGGCTAGCGGGTTTGCCGGCCTTGGGGCGGCTGTTGCCGTAGCTCCCGCGCCAGATTTTGCCGCGCTTGGAGCGTTTATCACCTTTACCCATGGTGCGTCATTTACATTTGGTGAACAACATATTTGCGGGAAACCGCATAGTTAAAGCGACGCAAAACTAAACTTTTTTGGGAAATGAAAGTTGCTAAGTCCCAAAGAATGATTTTGGTTTTATAGTTCTCCAAGCCAAGGATATGCCCTGGGTTCAATTTGTTCGGACCAGGGGGTGAAGCGG
>CAYOTJ010000717.1:0-2027 GCA_964406855.1 uncultured Saprospiraceae bacterium | reverse complement strand
ATTTTTACCGCCCAGCGGCCGTCGGGGAGTTGGGTGGCAGAGGCTTCGCGGCAGCGGTTCTCGAAGAGGGTGATGTCTTCGAAGAGGTCTTTGACGAGGTAGTCGAGCGAGTCGGGGGTATGGGCGTAGAAGGCGTCGAGGGCGTCGAGGCTGACGGGGTAAGGGGGCGGCTGGTAGCGGAATTTTTCGAGGAACTCGCGCAGGGCGGCGTTGACTTTGTCTTCGCCGATCATTTCCTTGAGGTGGTACATCTGCACGCTGCCTTTGTTGTAGTGGATGTAGCCCTGGCCTTCGCAGGTGGCCAAGGGCAGCTCGCGCTCGGTTTCGCGGCCGCGGCCGCGCAGGTAGCGGTCCATCTCGTAGCGCAGGAACTTGCGCATCTGATCGCGGCCATATTCGTGTTCCATGACCATGAGGGCGCCCCATTGGGCGAAGGTTTCAACCAGCATTTCGCTGCCTTGCATGTAGGCGCCGCACTCCTGATGGCCCCAGTATTGGTGGGCGATTTCGTGAGCGGCCACATAGAACATCATGTCGATGTCTTTGTCGGGGTCTTTAAAATCCTGGATGAAACCGATGCCTTCGGAATAGGGCATGGTGCCGGGGAAAGACTGGGCGAAGTCGGCGAAGCGCGGAAACTCCACGATGCGGCATTGCTTGTGGTAGTAGGGGCCGAAGTGGGTGGTGAAGTAGTCGAGCGAGCGCTCCATGGCGTGCAGCATGCGTTCGACGTTGTAGCTGTGGTCTTTGTGGTAGTACACTTCGAGGCTGACGCCCTTCCAGTCGCGCTTGGCCACTTCAAACTCGGCGCTGATGAAGGAGTAGAAGTTGAAGGAGGCGTGGTCGAGCTTGTATTGGAAGCAGCGGCGTCCGTCTTCGGTCCACTCGCGCAGCAGGGATCCGGGGGCGATGGCGATTTGGTTGGGGGCGGTGCGGAAGGTGGTTTCGACCTCTACCCAGTCGCTGTTGATGCCGATGTAGGCATTGCGGCGGTTGAGGGTATCCTGGCGGTTGAGGACGGGGCGGCGGGTTTTTTCGGGCAGCCCGCGCTTGATGCGTCGGTTTTTATCGCCGATTTCCCTCGACTCGTCGTAGCCGAAGATGGGGATGACGTCGGTATTGTCGAAGAAGGTACCGTTTTGAACGATGCGGGCCCAACTGAGCTCATTTTCAAAGCCGGTGGGGGCGAAGTGGGTGGTAAAGGCGAGGGCGAGGGAGTCGCCGGGGGCCAAGGCGGGCTCGAAGCGGTACATACGCCAGCGGTGGAGCGAGTCGTCGATCAGCAGTTCGAGCCGCTCGTTTTGGAGGGTGAATTGGCCATTGACGGGCACGTTTACCCAGAGGGTGTCGATGGGTTGCCGGTAGATGTTGCGGGCCTCAAAAACGCCGTTGACCTTGAGGGATCGGGTTTCGGGGCGCAGGTCGATGTCGTAGCGGGCGCGATAGACCCTGGGTTGGATGCGGTTTTCGTATTTTTTGTAGTTGGTTTCGTACTCATATTGGCGCTGCTCGGCGGTTTTGGAGGTCACGTAGGTATTGCGCACCTGGGTGTTGTAGAACGTCCATCCGCCGACGACGATCCAGAGGCCGACGGCCGCGAGGCCGACGGCGCGGTATTGCCGCCATTCGAGGCGGGCGTTGCGGAAGCGCTCGCGCCAGGTGTTGAGGCGGCCCCGGGGCCATAGCAGTATGGCGGCTAAGGCCAGCAGCGCCGAGAAGAGCAGCCAGTAGGCATTAAACCAGAACAAGCCCTTGGCGAAGGGCTGGTAGCCATAGAAGTCGGAGAGGGTATAAGACGGGGCGCCGCCAAACTCTACCATATTGCTTTCGATGCGCAGGGCCTGCCAGCCGAAGGTGTTGGCGATGATGACCATGACCACCAAAAAGAAGCCGAGGTACATGTTGGGCGACAGGGCATGAACCAAGAACGATAGGGCCAGTATGCCGGCAAAGCCCAGCATATCCATCACCAGCAGTTCGCGGATGTATACCCATAGTTCGTAGCGGGTATAGCCGAGGGCGGTTTG
>CAYOTJ010000716.1:0-2032 GCA_964406855.1 uncultured Saprospiraceae bacterium | reverse complement strand
CGGCCAGCGACAGCCGCACGGCCCTCACGCTGGCCCTCTCGGGGTACGCCGGCCCGTGTAGGCGGCTCTTCGGCGGCTACGGCTACGGCAGCCGGTATTGCAGCCTTGGTATGGGCCACTAACCCCAGCCAAACGCGCGCCCAGGTGTTGCAACGCCTGAAAAACTCAGCTTCTTTTTATCCCGGCCGCAACGGCGAGTTTGGTTGGGGCAGAATTAATGCGCAATTGGCGGTACAGTAACGGCCAAAGCGCCTGCTAATGAGCGGGCGAACCACAACAAGGGCGTAGCGCATGGGTAGCGCTACGCCCTTGTTGTGGTTATGATTCTCCAGGGAACTATAGCCCTGCAATAGCTCCTTTATACAGCGCCTCGCGTCGCGCCACAGCCTCAATAAACTCGCGGCAGCGGTCTTGGGGCCGCTCGGCCCGCATGAAGTAGGTTCCGATGAGGAAGCCCCGGTAGCCCACATGGCGCAGACTTAAGATGGCGTCGGGGTCTTCGATACCGCTTTCACTGATCTTGACCATCTCGGAGGGCAAGTCGGGAAAAAGTTCCAGCGAGGCCGCTAAGCTCATGCTAAAATCTTTGAGGTTGCGGTTGTTCACGCCCACGAGATCGGCCAAGGGGCTTACCTTATCGATCTCAGCCCGATTGTGCACTTCCACCAGTACTTCCAATTGGAGGGCTTTTGCTGCTTGTGCCAAAGCGTGGAGTTCGGCTTTCCCGAGGCAGGCCGCGATGAGCAGCACTACGTCGGCGCCATTGGCGCGGGCTTCCAGCAGTTGGTATTCATCAATGATAAAATCCTTGCGCAGTAAGGGCGCCGCTACGGCGGCCCGCACGGCGGCAATATCCTCAAGGCTGCCGCCAAAGAAGGTCTCGTCGGTGAGTACCGACAAGCCGGAGGCGCCGGCTTCCACATAGCCGGCTGCTACTTCAGGAGCGGAGGCGCCGGCATGGATATCGCCTTGAGAGGGCGAGCGGCGCTTAAACTCGGCAATGATACCACTGGCATCGGGCAGCAACAGTCGCTCTTTTAGGCTGACGGGCGCCCGCTGACAGGCAGGCCTGCTTTCAAGGGCCGCTACCGATACAAGCGCCTTTCTCTCGGCTACTTCCTGCCGCTTACGGGTTACAATGGCATCCAGTATATTGCTCATACGCGTGAAAATTATGCGCTGACAGACAGCAGTTTTTGAAAGACCTGACGCGCACGACCACCCGCGATGCTCTCGCGGGCTTCGGCTACACAATCAGGTAGCGACCGCTCAGGATGAATGGTGTGTATGGCCAGTCCGGCATTGGCCGCTACGGCTTCGCGCTGGGGCAAGGGGGCCGTATTGTTGAGGACAGCCTCGAAGATGTGTTTGGCATCTTCGGGGGTGTGGCCCCCGTGAAGAGCGTCAGGACGCAGGGGAGCCGCGCCGAGATCATGGGGCTGTAGCAGCCTTTCCGCTTCGTTGGTGCGCACCTTGGCGGGGCCGGTAAGGCTGAGCTCGTCGTAGCCATCGAGGGCATAGACGATGGCATAGCGGCGCTCCCGGCTTTCCTGCATCACGTAGTGGTACAGTCGCCACAGGGCTAAGCTGTAGGTACCGAATACCTGATAGCGCGGCTGCAGGGGGTTCGCCAACGGCCCCAGCATATTAAAAAAGGTCTTAACGCCCAGCTCCCTGCGGATGGGCGCTACCGCTTTTAGGGCCGGATGAAAAAGGGGCGCATGGAGAAAACAAAGGTTGGCGGTGTCAAGTTGGCGTCGCAGGGCGTCGCTGTCGTTGGTAAAGCGGTAGCCTAAGGCCATGAGCACATCCGAAGAGCCCACCGACGACGACACCCCATAACTGCCGTGCTTGGCGACGGCATAGCCGGCTCCGGCCACCGCCACCGCTGCGAGCGTGGAGATGTTGAAGGTGTTTTTGCCGTCGCCGCCCGTACCCACGATGTCGAGCGTATCGCGGCCGCCTAAGTCAACGGGTTGAGCCAGCTCCAGCAAGGCGTCGCGGAACCCCTGCACCTCGGGCAAGGTGAGGG
>CAYOTJ010000715.1:0-2036 GCA_964406855.1 uncultured Saprospiraceae bacterium | reverse complement strand
CTTCGACACTCAACTCGCACGACACTCATCATCAATAACTATGTGGAGTATCTACCATAAGGAGATCAATACATTTTTCAGCTCGCTCATCGGCTATTTGGTCATCGCCGCCTTTCTGGTGCTGCTCGGGCTGTTTATGTTTGTCTTCCCCGAAACCAGCCTGCTGGAGTATGGCTTTGCCACCATGGACCAGCTCTTCAGCTTAGCGCCCAGCATCTTTGTGCTGGCCATCCCGGCCATTACCATGCGCTCCTTTGCCGAAGAGCATCAATCTGGCGCCATTGAGCTGCTGGCTACCCGCCCGATCACCGATCTGGAGATCATCATGGGCAAGTACTTAGCTAATCTCACCCTGGTGGTTATCGCATTGCTGCCTACTTTGCTCTACTACTACACGGTATACCAGTTGGGCAACCCCAGGGGCAATCTCGATACGGGCGGCATCATGGGCAGCTACATTGGTCTGCTTTTCCTTGCGGCTGCCTTTGTAGCCATTGGCGTCTTTGTTTCGTCGCTCACCAACAACCAGATCATCGCCTTTATGCTGGGGGCGCTGTTGTGTTTCTGGATGTACTGGGGCTTCCAGTATGTAAGCCTGCTGCCCGTTTTTGTAGGCCGGCTCGACGATCTGGTGCAACAAATGGGCATGCTCAGTCATTACAATTCACTCAGCCGGGGCGTCATCGACAGCCGCGACGCCATCTATTTCCTGAGCCTCACAACCCTGTTTTTGTTCTTCACGCTCCTGTCGCTGGAGCGCAGAAAGTGGTAAGCTATGACACAGAATAAAAAAAGCAAAAAATGGCAGGCCTCGGTGCAGGCGCTCACGGCCTTTGCCATCGTCATATTTGTAAACATCGCCGCCAATAGCCGCATTGGGCAAAAAGCCCTCTATGGCGCCATCGACCTCACCGAAGAAAAACGCTACACCCTCACCCAGGGCGCCCGCAACATGCTCGGCGACCTGGAAGAAGTGGTCTTTGTGCGCGTGCTGCTGGAAGGCGAATTCCCGGCCGGTTTCAAGCGGCTGCAAACCGCTACCCGCGAAGTACTCGACGACTTCAGGGCGCATAGCGGCTACATCGAGTATGAATTTGTAGACCCCAACGTAGGCACTCAGGAAGACGTCAACGCCAAGCGGGAAGAGATGGCCAAAGACGGCATCATTCCCGTCAACCTGAGGGTAAAAACCAACGACGGCACTTCTACTCAGCTCATATACCCCTACGCCATCGTGTACTACAAAGGGCGCAGCATTCCGGTAAACATCCTGGAGAATGAAGTACCAGGCGTTCCCAGCGACGTTATCCTCAACAACGCCGTAGCGCTGCTGGAATACAAGTTTGCCAGCGCCATCCAAAAACTGGATCGCGGCGATAAGCCCATCGTGGCTTTCACTGAGAGCCACGGCGAGCTGGCGCCTCAGCAAACCGCCGACCTCGAAAAGAGCCTGCGGTCGTCTTATGAACTGGGCCGACTCAACCTCGACAGCGTGGTGATGATACCCAAAGAAGTAAATGCCCTCATTGTGGCCAAGCCGCGGCTGCCTTTCTCCGAAAAAGATAAATTCAAGATCGACCAGTTTGTAATGCGCGGAGGCAAAGTACTGTGGCTGATCGATAAGATCGCCGTAGACTTGGACAGCCTCCAAAACCGCAAGGAGTTCTATCCTTCTGCTTATGAGCTCAACATCGACGATCTCCTCTTCCGCTATGGGGTGCGCATCAACGACGACCTCGCCCTCGACCTCACCTGCACCCGCATACCGCTGGCAACCGGCATGGTGGGCAATGCGCCCCAATTTGACATGTTCAAATACCCTTACCACGTGCTGGCGCTGCCCCGCAGCAACCACCCCGTTGTAAAAAGCCTCGAAGGGGTAAATCTCTACTACCCAAGCACCATCGACCTCAACATTGAAACCAAACTACCCCTGCAAAAGACGCCCCTGCTGCTGTCGAGCGAGCATGCACGCTTCCAGAAGCTGCCCGTTGGCATGGATTTCAACTTCCTCCGCTATGAGCTCGACCCCGAGA
>CAYOTJ010000714.1:0-2037 GCA_964406855.1 uncultured Saprospiraceae bacterium | reverse complement strand
CATAAGAGCGGAACACCCGACCCCGCGCGCCTGCGTATGGGCATTTGCGCCCCAAGGCGCCGGGTAGATGCCTGCGCGCGGGGGCACGCCAAAAAAACAGCAACAAAATACAATAATCTCCATTTGAGGGGATTCGAGAAAAAAAATATATCCCGATAGATAGTTTGGTTTATCTTTGTTAGGCACCAGTTGCTTTGACCTTGAAAACCATTCTACTAACCTTTGCCAATCCCGCCACAGAACCGCTACCCACCCTGCGGGAAGAGGATGATGCTTTGTATGATTTGCTCGCGCAACGGGCTCAGCAGCGTCATTTTTTTCTACACCGCGAATCGCATACAGAAGTTGATGAGTTGCCGACGTTTATTGGGCGGTATCGCAATGATCTGGCGGTCTTTCACTTTAGCGGTCATGCCGGGCGCGACCGCTTGGTGATGGGCGACGGAGATGCGCATGGCGGCGGGTTAGCGCAGTTGTTGGGGCAGTGCCCGCAGTTGAAGTTGGTGGTATTGAATGGCTGCTCGACGGCAGGCCTGGTAGCGGCCATACAAAAGCAAGCGGGCGCCGCCCCTCTGATACTGGCTACCAGCGCGCCGGTGCAAGACAGTAAGGCCACTTATTTTTCCAGTCATTTTTACGAGGCGCTCTTTCAGCAGTGTACCATAGGCGAGGCGTTTGCCCTGGCGCAGGGGGCGTTACAAACCCGATTCTCTGATGCGCCGGAGGCCGCCATTCACCGCTCGGTATTTGCTGCGGAGGAGGCGGAGGAAGATGATCCTGTATGGGGGCTGTATGCGACGTCGCAGAACGAGCATTTGTTAGACTGGCGGCTGCCGAATCAGCCCGAAGACGCCATAGTTTCCGATTTTGTTCCCAATCAGGCGCTGGTTGACGCGTTATTTTCTGCTTTGAGCGTTTACCACGACGATGTGCGACGGCTATATCAGCAGGAGCGCAATGGGGTTGCCATTGCCGCCAACAAGAAGCGCATGGCAGTACTAAACGCCCTGCCGGCCCCATTGGGAGAGCCGCTGCGCAAGCTGATGGTGCCCGTAAGCGACGAGAATGAGGGCTATGATAAAGTGAGCGAGGCGCGGCTGCGCCAAATGGTTCAGGCCTATGGCGCGGCGCTGGAATTGCTGGCATTTGTGCTGCTGGCTCAGTTGTGGGAGTTGTACTACGCCGATGCGCCGCCTCAGCTATCGGAAGAGGAGAAGAAAGTGCTGGCCAGTTTGTTTAAACTGAGCAGAGCCGAGCGCGAGCAGGCCGACCTGTTAAAATTTGTACAAGCGATACGCGAGATATTTGAACGACATCAGATTGAGTACTTTATTGAAGAGCTCAAAGCATTGAGGGAGATTATCGCCACCGATAAGCGATTCAACCAGTCGGTAAGCTTTTTGAGCGGATTGAGGCGACAGGTGGCGGAACGTTCTTTTGACCCCGGTTCATTGGGGTATTTGTGTAAAACGGCTGAGGAGTGCCTGGCCTATCTGTATAGCCGCATGAGTTTTATGGCCCGCTACCGGCTGGCTACGATACAGGGCATAGATGTGCAGAAGTATCGGCACAGGCCCCGGCCTTCGTTCAACCATACGGCGGTGATGCTGCACGATCTGCTCGGGGGGTTCGACGTTTCCTGGGTGACGCTAGACCGCTCGCTTGACAACCGATCGGTGTTGCTCATCAATGAAGAAAACTGGGCATATCTGAATCTTTCTCCCTTTGTAATCGATGAAAATGCCTTTGAGGAGAAAACCGATGTATGCAAGCTCTATTTTTTCTCGCACTACCTGCCAGGCGCCCGTACTTTTTGCTTTAAGTACATGAATAAGCCCGATGATCCGCTACTGGAGGTAAACGAACAGCGGCATGGGTTGGTGAAGGAGCAGTTTGAGGTTTTTGCCCAGCTGATTTTACAACAACCCCTACCCCAGCCATGAAAACGCCTTTTAAATTTCTGGATGCTTACGGGGCTGAAGACAAAGGCGCCTTCTTTGGCAGCGATGAGGAAGTAGCCTCATCGCGGCCAAAGAA
>CAYOTJ010000713.1:0-2038 GCA_964406855.1 uncultured Saprospiraceae bacterium | reverse complement strand
GTATGTAGCCCACCAGCGTAGGCGCCGTTTGCGCCATTTTTCTCAGCACTACCTGCACGCTGTCGCGGGTGGGCGGCGGCGTTAACTGGCGCGGTTGCAACGAAGGCGGACGCCAAAGCCCAAAAGAAATCAAAACACAGCCGAGGGCGAAGCCGGCCAGCACGGTTTGGTTTTGCACGTAGTTCACAGTAGTTTCTGTTTGTCATTTAGGTTAAAGCCTGCTAAAGATAGATTATTCCGACAAACAGCGCAAAATAAATGGCAATCCGCCGCTAATCCGCCCAATTTTCCCGGTCGAGGCTCCTAAAGTGGATGGCCTCAGCCAAATGCTCGATCTGTATGTCGGCGCTGCCCGACAGGTCGGCGGCCGTGCGGGCCACCTTCAGGATGCGGTCGTAGGCCCGGGCCGATAATTGCAGCTTCTCCATAGCCCGCTTGATGAGGGTGAGGCCGGCCTGATTCACCTGGCATACCTCCCGCACCATGCGGCTCGGCATCTGCGCATTGCAGTGTATGCCCTGCAGCTCCCGGAAGCGCTCGGCCTGCAACTCCCGCGCCCGCACTACCCGGTCGGCTATATCGTTGCTGGTTTCCTGCGATTGCTCCCGGGCCGTGAGCTCGTCGTAGGATACCGGCGTCACTTCTACATGCAGGTCGATGCGGTCGAGCAGCGGGCCGCTGATCTTGTTGAGGTAGCGCTTCACCACCCCCGGCCCGCATACGCATTCCTTCTCCGGGTGGTTGAAGTAGCCGCAGGGACAGGGGTTCATAGAGGCGATGAGCATAAAACTGGCCGGAAAATCAACCGATACTTTAGCCCGCGAGATGGTCACCCGCCGCTCCTCCATCGGCTGGCGCATCACCTCCAGCACCGTGCGCTTAAACTCGGGCAGCTCGTCGAGGAACAGCACGCCGTTATGGGCTAAGCTGATTTCGCCCGGATTGGGGTGGGTGCCCCCGCCCACCAGCGCCACATCGCTGATGGTGTGGTGGGGCGACCGAAAAGGCCGCGTAGTGATCAGGGCCGAACCCACGGGCAGGGCGCCGGCCACCGAGTGTATCTTGGTGGTTTCTAAGGCCTCGTGCAGCGTCAGCGGCGGCAGTATGGTGGGCAGCCTGCGGGCCAGCATGGTTTTGCCCGCGCCCGGCGGTCCTATCAGAATGGCGTTATGCCCTCCGGCAGCCGCTATCTCCAGCGCCCGCTTGATGTTTTCCTGCCCGCGCACATCCGAAAAGTCGACGTCGTAGTTGCTGCGGTTCGAAAAAAACTCATCCCGCGTCTCCACAAAGGTGGGCTTCAGTTCCGACTCCCCGCACAGCCAGTCGGCCGCCTCCCGCAGGTTGTTCACGCCGTATACCTCTATATCGTTTACAATGGCGGCCTCGCGGGCGTTGGCCTTGGGCACAATCAGATACGGAAACTGCTCTTTGCGGGCCTGTATGGCTATGGGCAGCCCCCCTTTGATAGGGCGCAGGCTGCCGTCGAGCGACAGCTCGCCCATGATCAGCGTCTGCTCCAACCGGTCGGCCAATATCTGCCGGGTGCCGGCCAAGTACGCCAGCGCAATGGGCAGGTCGTAGGCCGAACCCTCCTTCCGGATGTCCGCCGGCGCTAAGTTGATGGTCGTTTTTACCCGTATCACCCGAAAGCCGCTGTTGGTAATGGCCGCCTCTATGCGCTGCATGCCCTCGCGCACGGCATTGTCGGGCAGGCCTACAAGGTTATACATGGGCTTATCCATGCCCACATTGCCGCCAGTATTGATTTCTACAGTGATGGTGCGCGCGTCTACGCCTTGCACGGCGCTGGCAAAGGTTTTAATTAGCATGTCTCTTATTTCAGAATCAGAAAAAGCTGCAACAAGGTATGGCTTTATTCACAATCCGGCAAATTTTTTTTCTCAGCAGGGGGGCTGTCGGGGCGGGGGCGTAGCTGCCTATTATGCCTTATGGCGCCAATCCCCCCCCCGCCCCGCCACCGCGTCGTCCGCTCTTATACCCTCCCTTGGGGTCGGGTATACCGCTTCCACCGCTGCCC
>CAYOTJ010000712.1:847-2045 GCA_964406855.1 uncultured Saprospiraceae bacterium | reverse complement strand
GCCCAGCAGGGTGGGGGAGGCGGGCTGCCCGTGGGTGCGGGCCAGCATGGGCGTACTCATCCATTCGGCAGCCATCTCGCTGAGGCGGGCGATGAGCTTATCAAGCGTAGGGCAGTATACTTCCTGTAAAGCCTCTTTAAACGACAGCGGAATGGCCGTGTTGTTGATGTCCTGGCTGGTGAGGCCAAAGTGTACAAACTCCCGATAGGGGCCGAGCCCTATTTTTTCGAGGGCTTCCTTGATGTAGTATTCCACGGCTTTGACATCGTGGTTGGTGGTGCGTTCTATCTCCTTGATGCGGTCGGCTGCTGCGAGGTCAAAATCGTGGTACAGGGTGCGCAGTACGGCAATGGCGGCGGGGTCGGCATCGGCCAATTGGTGTAAAGGCAGGCGGTACAGGGCCTGAAGGTATAGCACCTCTACCTTGACGCGATAGCGAATGAGGGCAAATTCAGAAAAATAAGCTGCTAAGGATTCTACTTTGTTGCGGTAGCGCCCGTCTACGGGCGAGATGGCAAGCAGTGTATGGTTCAGCATAGCCGATTCAAGTTGTCGATATGGCGGAATTTTCCGGGCGCAAAGTTAAGCTTTTGGGATGGATTATGGCATTTCTTGCGCAAAGATGACAAACTGCAGGCCGTTTTGGCGATTTTTATTTAGATTAAGTCTAATTAAGTCTTTAAACTTGCAGCGGCAAATTCGCGTTACTGTATGGGTACTAAAAAAATTGATGCAGAGCAGCCCGCCGCGTTGCGGCTTCCGTTTCCACTTCCGGTCATTCAGCACAAGGATGGCAAGAAAAAATGCTGTAAAAAGTACAAAAAAGGGAAGCGATGCAAGAAGTGTCCGGGGGCTTAAACGAGGTAGTTGGCATCGTTGGCGGCGAGGTATAGCAGGGGCTAATGGCAACAATTCGTGCTGCCTGGCTCAAATGTTCAGCAAATTATTTACCTTTGCCCCGATTTTGCGCTATTATCATAACTCCAAAAGCAGATGCCAAGGAACCTTCTAATCGTGGAGTCTCCGGCAAAAGCCAAGACGATCGAAAAAATTTTGGGTAAAGATTTTACGGTAAAGTCGAGTTTCGGCCACGTGCGGGATCTCGAAAAGAACGACAGAGCCGTAGACATCGACAATGATTTTTCTCCCCGCTACATCGTTACCCCCGATAAGCTCAAGGTAGTAAAAGAGCTCAAGG
>CAYOTJ010000712.1:0-837 GCA_964406855.1 uncultured Saprospiraceae bacterium | reverse complement strand
CAAGGAGTGGGTAAAAAAGGTGGACGATGTATGGCTCGCTACCGACGAAGACCGCGAGGGCGAGGCCATATCGTGGCACCTGTGCCAGGTTTTGGGGTTGGATGAGCGCACCACCAAGCGGATTGTCTTCCGCGAAATTACAGCTCCCGCCATTCGAAAAGCCATACAGACGCCCCGTCATGTAGATATTGACCTGGTAAATGCCCAACAGGCGCGCCGGGTGCTCGATCGCTTGGTCGGTTATGAGCTGTCGGAGTTGCTGTGGAAAAAAATTCGGGGCAAGCTGTCGGCAGGCCGCGTACAATCGGTAGCGGTAAAACTCATTGTGGAGCGCGAGAAGGAAATCCGCGAATTTTCGATAGAACCATTCTTTAAGCTTACCGGCAACTTTAAAGTGAAGAACGAGCAGGGCCGCGAGGTGACGCTCAAGGCCGAGGCGCCCCAGCGCTTCGACGGCTTGGCCGATGCCGAGGCTTTATTGAAGCGCTGTGTAGGGGCTACTTATGCCATCGACGATATTGAGCTGCGCCCGCTGCGCAGAAAACCTGCGCCGCCCTTTACCACCTCTACCCTGCAACAGGAGGCCAGCCGCAAGCTGGGCTTCTCGGTCAATCGCACCATGTCGGTGGCCCAACGCCTTTATGAGGCCGGCCATATTACCTATATGCGTACCGACTCTACCAACCTCAGCGAAGTAGCCCTGCAGGCCATAGCGGCTCAGGTAGCCGCTGATTATGGCGACCGGTACGTGCAAACCCGCCGCTTCAAAAGCAAGTCGGCCTCGGCCCAGGAGGCGCATGAAGCCATCCGCCCCACCTACATGGAACGGGTATCGGT
>CAYOTJ010000711.1:279-2055 GCA_964406855.1 uncultured Saprospiraceae bacterium | reverse complement strand
AACGCCCGCTCCGAGCCCGACGGACTGCGCCAAATAGCCCGCTATATGGATAAATTAGGCCAAAAATCGGGCTACCTGATTCTATTTGAAAAGAAACCCTCTGAGGAGTTGCCCTGGGAAGCGCGGCTGCGCAGGGAAATTCGAGAAGTGGAGGGCAAGGAGGTGATACTGCTGGGGATGTGACGCTGTTATAGTTCTCCAAGCCAAGATTTGTGCATCCTGACTTGGAGAACTATAGGAAGGTAGCGCAAAACAAGTCCAGTAAAATTACGCCCAACTTTAGGGAGCGCCATGCCGCTGCGGAGCCGCGTGAGGGGGTGCAGCGGTATGGCCCGATTTACCCCGTGGAATAGCGGAGCGTATATTCCACGGGGTAAAGGAAGGCCATAATAGCGGAACACCCGACCCCCGGCCCTTGGGGTAAAATAGTCCTTCGCCAGGGCATGCCGCTCAAGGGGCCGGGGGGCACGCCCTCACCGCTCACCGTTCACCGTTCACTCCCTACACCGATTCTCCGTCACATCCCAGCGTTTGTCTTGAATGTTCCAGTACACGGTATAGCACTTGCCGCGCACCAAGTAGTAAACCACATCGAGGATGCCTCCGTCGGGGGCGCGGGTGCGCAGCCGGATGAAGCAGCCCTCGCGGCCCTGTAGCCCGAAGATAGAAGAATAGCGTGGCCCCAGGGCATAGCCTGCCCAGTTTTCCTGATCAAAGCTGAGGGTAAAAGACACATTAAAAGAGGCCTCCCGGTTGGAGATCAGTATGTTGCGCTGCAATAACTCGTCGCCCGGATCGAGCTGGGCGAGGTAGCGGCCTGTATCGGGGAAATAGATGATCCGATCGGGTTGAGCCCCGAGGCTGCCCGCGACAGCGATGCACAAAATGAGCACAATCCAAATACGACGCATGGGGTTTGGTTTATTTTTTAGCGCCCTCCCCGAGTTGGCTACGGCCCAGCAAATAGCCCGCAACGGTGCCCAGCAAACCAATGATGGGCGCGATCTGGGTATTGCCATAACCGGCGGTGACGAGGAAAAGGGCGCCAACCACAATAAGGGTTACGCTCAGGTACTTAAACGACTCGCCTAAGGTTTCTTCCCGCTTGAGCATCAGGATGGCCTGCGCTAAGATGACGATGACGCCAAAGATGAGCACGCCTATCGACAGCCACACTTCCTGTTCGGTTTTGGTGGGCACGATATCCGGGCTCAAAGGGGGCGTATTGATGCCCGTAGCCGGCGGCGGCTGGTTGACGACGTCGGCGGAGCCGAGGTTTTGGGGCTGAGCCATCAGCGAGCCGCTGCCTATGAACAGGGCTAAGGCAATAACGATTAGCAAGAACTTTCGCATAACAGTCAATAATGGTTAATTAACGACATTGTTGCAAATGGCGAACGTAATCCTTCTGATGCCGGAGCTTGGCCTGCTCCACTTCTACAGCCTGCTGCTGGAGCAGCAGCCTTCGGTCGGGGGCAGGCATGTTTTGCCGGCGTGCGTTTTGTACGGCGGTGCGGTGCATGCGCCTGAGGTCGCGCAGTTCCTGCCGCTGGTTGCGCCTGATCTCCCGCGCCTGGGTTTCGCAGGGGCTGCGCCGCCAGGTAAAGCCGGCCTGGGCAGGCACATTTACCTCTACGGGGTTGATGCGCACGTAGTAGCGGCAGAAAGGCTGTTGCCTGAGCCCTTTTCGGCCCGATCGCTCAACCGTCTGGGTTGTGATGGCCTGGCATACGTTTTCCCAGCCGGGGTAGGCGCGGCCGCTGACCGCCTCTCTGA
>CAYOTJ010000711.1:0-269 GCA_964406855.1 uncultured Saprospiraceae bacterium | reverse complement strand
CCTCTCTGAGGGCGTACAAAAACGAGTTGAAAAAGATTCCGCCATGGGCGGAGATAAAGGTATAAAATTCTTCGCCTGCGCTGACGAGGTCGACGCATTTGGTATAATTTTCTTCTTCGCCAAAGAGCGCCCGGTAGGCTTCGGCCCGGTCGGCGCGGGGCGATAAGCTCACCACGTCGGGGGCGTCGTTGACGGGCAGATAGGGTGGGGGAACGCCCCAGTTTTGCACCGTTACGTTGCAGGCTACGGCCACCGTGAGCAGCAGGCTG
>CAYOTJ010000710.1:0-2065 GCA_964406855.1 uncultured Saprospiraceae bacterium | reverse complement strand
GTTTTGTTTGGGGTTTCTTCCAGTTCGGGCGGCGTATCTTCATAAGGCATCGGGCCGGCGCCGTGGCGCGTTTGATAAACCCGGGTGAGGTAGTATATCTCGGGCATAGGCAGGCCATATTCCCGGATGAACCCCATGGCCTGCATAGAGGTCGTATGCGCCCGCGTGACATGAGGAAAAAAACCGTGGTCGCGGTCGAGCAATATGCCCTGGCTGCCCTCAAAAACCAGATCGCTGTAAGCCGGGGCCGTATGCCGGAAAAAATGCCCCTCGTGTACACATTTTACCTCCTCGACGAGCAGCGCTGTCGCATGCACAAAGGCTTCAAGGAGCGCGGGATCAACTTCCAATGCTCCCTGAGTCTTATCTTCATAATAGCGGGCTATGGCCTCCATGCGCAGCGGCAAGAGGGTAGGGAAGAAGAGATCCTGCGCGTAGAGTTTGTACGGCGTGGTTTCGTGCCGCTCCATGGTGGCCCCAAAGCCCAGCCCGCAACTGCCGTGGCGCTGTTGGCGCTCTAAGTAGCGGTTGTAAGCCAGATCATAAGGCGTAGTCACCGGCGCCAGCGCATCGATGAACATGCGCGGAAAAACCTCCATATTGCGCAGAGCCGCCAGCTCATTGGCCATGCCCACCGGATACCAGGTACACCAACGGCTCCAATAAGTGGCAGCGCCGGCAAAAGCCCCGCTGCCAATCTGCGAAAAGACGTGGCGACGCCCGTCGGGCGTCGTCACGGTATGCCCGGCCTGATGCCCGCCCGAAAAGCGAATCACCAACGGCCGGCGGCTGCGGGCGCAGAGGGCGTCCGTCACTAAGCCTTTGCCTTCGTCGCCGTAGCCTAAGCCCAGCACGATATGCGTATTCATAGCCCTAATGCTTTGCGAATATGGCCGGCTACGCCGCCGTCAAATTTCTTGAGCACCTGCTGGGCCTGCACGCCCTGCACCAGCGCTACCGTGGTGGCAATGAGCTCGGCCAAAGAACGATGATCGTCCAAAATCAGCAGCCGCTCGCCCAGCAGATGACGCCAGTATTGAATCACCTCCGGATTGTCGCGATAGCCCGTTTCATTGATGTGGATGTGGAAAACATGGTACATCGACTGGGCCGCCGTCAGCAGTTCGCCGGCATATAAGGTGCGCGCCTGGTTGTAGCCCATCAGCGAGGTAAGACGACCGGCATCCAACGAATCCCAGTTTTTTTCGTCGCCTATGGTGAAGAGAAAGCCCTTGGTGCGCCGTTTTTCCCAGCAGTCGATGGCCGTATGATGCCCCGCTACCAACCACGCCAGCAGGTATGACTCCATGTTCTGCCCGCCGCCCCCGCCTTCGAGGAAAATGTTGGCCAATCCGCCGTTGATGGCCGCCGTACTCGACTCAAACTGCCCTACCTGCAGCGGCGCCCGGTCGCTGTAATGGTCGCCCACCGCCGAAAACATAATCTGTGGGTCTTCCACCTGGTGGTCAATCAGGGTGTCCATAAGGTCGCCCAACTTGTGCCGGATCAGAATTTCGGGAATCTTACCCATCGAGCCCGTCACATCGAGGAAGATTGAAATGGCCAGCGAATTGGGATGCTCCGCCGAGTCGCGGCTCTCCCGGTACCCCAAGCCATTCGGGTCCATAGCCGGCGATACGCGAGCCGATTGGTTTTGCCGGAAAATGTCGTCGCGCGAACGGCTCGCGTAAGAGGCGCGGTAGTTGTCGTAGTCGGCGCTCGACCAGTGTCCATAGCCCATAATAAACTGTTTTTGAGGGTTATTGAGATAAAAATTAAGTTAGTTTTGTTTGTAAACTAACTAATGACTTGACAAAGATAAAGGATCTTTGTTTAAAAGTCAAACTAAGTGGGATTTTTTTTTTTAGGGGCCGCGCCCGCTACGCGTTCGGGTAAACCCCCAACCGCATGGCATCTACTTCTTTTGTCATCCTGCGCGGCGCCGCCGCGTCCGCCGTCGCTTCGCTAGTCGGCTAAATCTTCGCTACGCTCTTCCGGGTAAACGTGTTTCGCTATTATGCGCTCGTTCACCCCGTGGAATATACGCTTCGCTATTCCACGGGGT
>CAYOTJ010000709.1:0-2090 GCA_964406855.1 uncultured Saprospiraceae bacterium | reverse complement strand
GTGTTATTGAGTTGTTATCAACTTGTTATCAGGAGGCGGCATAGCGGCGAATAGCTTATTTTTGAGCCATGAAAATGCGCGAAAGCAAAGTATCGATCGTCGTTATTACCTCGGCCATTGGGGTCATTGCGCTGGCGGTGTCGCAGTTGATCTGGATGCGCCATTCGTGGCATCTGGCAGAGCAGATATTCAACCAGCGGGTGTCGATGGCCCTTTGCTCAACGGTGGAAAAGTACAAGGGCGGGATGTTGTGCGACAATGGCGCGTGTTCCGGCGGGGCCGGGCAGCAGTTTGTAGTGTCGGCGGGCCACGATCTGCCTACCGAGCTGATGTACGACACGGTATTTCTGGCGCAGCTTACCCGTTCGCTGCACTTCCACCAGATCGACCTCGACTATGAGCTCAGCCTTACCGAAACCAAACAATGCCAGGTGAACGTGTATCAGAGCACTGTACTGCTGCCTACCGAGGGCGGAGGGCGGCGCGAGGCTTACCTGAGGTTAATCTTCCCCAATAAGAATGGCTACATCCTGCGCAGCATGAATTTTATGGTGGTAGCTACCATTCTCATCCTCATCTTCGTGACGGCCGTGCTCCTGTTGGTCAATTGGTCGCTGGTGCGCCAAAAGCGATTGCTGCAAACCAACGTCGACTTCTTTAATCACATGGCCCATGAGTTTATCACCCCCCTGAACAACATCGGTTTGGCGGTGAATATGCTGCACAAAAAGCATCCAGCGCTAAAAGATCACCCATTGATGGATGTCATACGGCGCGAAAACGGCCAGTTGCTGGGCGAGGTAGAGCGCGTGCTGCATCTGGCCCGCCTCGACAAGGGCGAGCATGCCCTCCAAAAAGAAAACTTTCCCCTCAAGGCGCTGCTCCAGGCCGCCGTAAGCAGCATGGCCATGCCCCTGACCGAACGACAAGGACGGGTAAACCTCGACGAAGTGCCCGAAGACCTGGAGGTATACGGCGATGGCAAACACCTCGCCAGCGTTTTTCGCAACCTCCTCGACAATGCGCTAAAGTACACCCGGCTACAGCCCGATATCCGCATTTCGGCCCGCAAAACCGCCCAGGGCATACTCGTGTCGGTAGAAGACAACGGCATCGGTATCCCGCCGGAGCAGCGCAACCTGATCTTTGAAAAATTTCAACGGGCGCATCATGGCGGGCCGTTGGGCGGCGGCCAGAAGGGATTTGGCCTGGGGTTGGCCTATGTAAAGAGTATGATAGAGCTGCACAAGGGCTACATCCGGGTATTTAGCGAGGAGAATAAAGGCAGCCGATTCGACATCTTTTTACCTGCCTGATCGACGCCCATGACTGTCAGAAAGCCAAAAATATTACTTGTAGAAGACGACCTCAGCATGGGCTTCCTGCTCAGCGAGTTCCTGGAAGACAACGGCTTCGAGGTCAAGCTATGCCGCGACGGCGAGAGCGGCCTGGCCACCTTCCGGCGTAGCCCCTTCGACCTCTGTATTTTGGATGTCACCATGCCCCGGATGGACGGCTTCACCTTAGCCGCTTCTTTTCAGGAACAGCAGGCCTGCTCGCCCCCTCCTTTCCTGTTCCTCACGGCCCGCTCGCTCAAAGACGACAAGCTCAGGGGCTTTGCGCTGGGTGCTGAAGACTACATCACCAAACCTTTTGACGAAGACGAGCTGTTGTGCCGCATCCAGGTGTTGCTGCGCCGGCATGGCGCTACGGCAGAAGAAACTGCCGCCGCCGAGCAGCCCTTTGCCATTGGCAGCTATCTTTTTCACTACGCCCGACAGGAACTCTGCTGGGAACAACAAAAATGGCGGCTCACCGAAACCGAGTCGGAAGTGCTGCGCTTGCTGTGTCTGTACAAAAATCAGATCCTGCGTCGCGAAGAAGCCGTGGAAAAAATCTACGGCAAGAAGGATTATTTTCTGGGGCGCAGCTTCGACGTATTCATCTCCAAGCTCCGCAAAATGCTGCAAAACGACCCCCGCGTGAGCATCGACAACGTCTTTCGCGTGGGCTTCATCCTCAACGTGGAAGAAGAGGTAGCCTGAGGTGTTTTTTTTAGGGCGTGCCCCCGGCCCCTTCCCGTTGGCCAT
>CAYOTJ010000708.1:693-2090 GCA_964406855.1 uncultured Saprospiraceae bacterium | reverse complement strand
GCAGCTGCGCTGCGTTTAGGGCGCTGCGCGCGTTTAGGGCTCCGCTTAGGGGGGGGCGGCCTAGCGATGCGAAATTTTACCCGGCTCTTAGAGACGTGGAGTGCCCGACCTTAGGAGGGCAGCCCTTTGGGCCGAGCGATTAGCGAGGTTTACCCGGCTCGCAGAGACGGGTATGTAGCGTAGCGCCCCCGCGCAAGTTGCCGGTTGGAGCAGTATGCTATGCGGGGGAGGCCCCTGAATATACAAGTTACTAAAAGCCATGTGTTATGCCGAAAGAAGCTTTGATATTGGTCGATCTTCAGTATGATTTTTGTCCGGGTGGAGCGCTGGCGGTTGAGGGCGGCGACGAGGTCATTGCGGTGGCCAACGCTCAGATGGAAAAATTTGAGCTGGCGGTAGCTACTCAGGACTGGCATCCGGGCAATCACGGCAGTTTTGCAGCCAACCACTTGTGGCGCAAGCCGGGGCAGGTGATTGACCTTCACGGGCTGCCGCAGGTGCTATGGCCCATACATTGCGTGCAGGGCAGCTTTGGGGCTGAGCTGGTAGACGAGCTCAACCAAGCGGGTATTACGCGCATTTTCCAGAAAGGTACCGACCCGGACATAGACAGCTATAGCGGCTTTTTCGACAACGGCAGGCGCAAGAGCACGGGCTTAGGCGAATGGCTGCGCGAACAGGGCGTGGAGACGGTGTATGTAATGGGCTTAGCTACCGACTATTGTGTAAAACATACAGCCTTAGATGCGCTGTCGCTGGGTTTTGAGACTTTCCTCATTGCGGAGGGCTGCCGGGGCGTAAACCTGGAACCAGGCGATGTAGACCGGGCGCTGGCAGAGATGCAGGCGCAGGGCGTAGTGCTGGTGTGATTATAGCCCCCAAAAAAGATCATTGTTCATGCTATTTGGAACCGATTATCGGCTGATATTGGCCAGCCAGTCGCCGCGACGCAGCAGTCTGCTGGAAGCGGCCGGCATCCCCTTTGAAGTAAAGGCGATGCCCATAGATGAAATATTTCCGGAGGATATGCCTGCTTCCGAGGTGGCGCCTTATTTAGCCCGGCAGAAAGCGCTGGCCGCCGGGCCGCTGCTGGAAACGCCCCGCGATGTACTGCTGACTGCCGACAGCGTGGTAATCTTAGATGGAGAGATATTTGGAAAGCCTACCGACTACGAAGATGCTGTGCGCATCCTGAGCCGGCTTTCGGGTCGGGCGCACGAGGTCATTACGGGAGTATGCCTGCGCAGTTTAGACCGGGAGGAGGTATTTGCTGATCTGTCATTGGTGCATGTATTGCCGCTAAGCCGGGCCGAGATCGACTACTACATTGAACGCTGCCGGCCTTTCGATAAGGCGGGCGCATACGCCATACAGGAGTGGATAGGTCTGTGCAAGAT
>CAYOTJ010000708.1:0-683 GCA_964406855.1 uncultured Saprospiraceae bacterium | reverse complement strand
GTTTGTTACAGCTTGAGGTAAAAATCGCGGGTGAGCGCCTGGTACTCCGGCGTCCAGTCGTTGTTGTGGTCGTTGTAGATGCTAATCTCGTCGTGGGTGGAGCCTCCGGCTTGCGGCTGTTTTTCCAGTTGGAGTAAAACGCGGTTGGGGGGCTGCGCGGGGCGCGGCTTTACCTGGGTTTGGCGTACGGCATGGAGCTGGTAGCCGGCAGCCCACTCTGCAAAGCGCAAACCTTCTATAAGGGGCAATACAACACAAAACCTGCCTCCGGGCAGCAGTAGCTTGCGCACGGCATTGAGCAGGTCGTTGTGGGAGAGCTTTACGGTATGACGAACGGATTGGCGCGAGGCGGAAAGAGAAAGCACCCCTCCGGTAAAAAAGGGCGGATTGCTGACGATGAGATCGTAGCCTGAAGGTTGGGGCGGAGCGGCTGAAAAATCCTGAATGGACTGCGGGAAGACCGCTATCCGGTGGCTCCAGGGCGAAGCGGCGGTATTGGCGGCGGCTTCCTCGGCGGCGGCCTCGTCGATTTCTACGGCATGGATATAGGCGTTGGGCCGGCGTTGGGCCAGCATGAGGGCGATGAGCCAGCTGCCGGCGCCTATATCGAGGATGGTGGCGACGCTGCCCACATCAGCCCAGGCTCCCAACAGGACGCCATCGGTACCTACCTTCGTAGCTGA
>CAYOTJ010000707.1:0-2093 GCA_964406855.1 uncultured Saprospiraceae bacterium | reverse complement strand
GACATAGCCGCAGCCTTCGCCTCATTGCCGCCGCAACCTCTGCTGCGCGCAGCCTACCTCATTTGGAGAAACCCCTGGATGGCGGCAGGTAGCCATACTTTTATCCACGATATGCTGGGGCGGGCGGGCTTTGGGAATGTTTTTGAAAACCAGGCGCGTTATCCCGAGTTCAGCTTGAAGATGCTGGCAGACGCCCGCCCGGAGGTGGTATTGTTGTCTTCGGAGCCCTATCCGTTCAAAGATGAGCATATAGAAGAGATACGGGCCGTATGTCCGCAAGCTGTCATACTCTTGGCCGACGGCGAGCTCTTTTCGTGGTATGGCAGTCGTTTATTACAGGCGCCGTCGTATTTTTACGAGCTCTATGCGGCTTGTCGGCCGCGCTAACTGAAAAGCTTATGAAAACCATTATGCTGCTGCGAGAGCTGGTTGTAACTGCCTTGATTATAGCCATTTCCATTCCCGTTTATGCCCAATCATCGGCCATAGCCGGCGATCTTATTGTGCGCCTGCGCGAGGGCGAACAGGTAGAGGCGCTGCTCGGTGCGGGTCGTTCTTCCAACTGGACACTCCGATACCGCCGGCCATTGGGCAGGTTGCACAACATACATCTGGTGGCTACTGAGCCGGGGCGAGAAGCCGAAGCGCTGCGATGGCTGCAAGGTCGCCGGGAAGTAATGGCAGCACAGCTCAGCTATGCCGTCGACTTCAGGACGACGCCCAACGACCCCCTGTACAGCAGTCAGTGGACGCTGGAGCACATCGGAGCGCCGGAGATATGGTCGGTGACCACCGGCGGGCTCAGCAGCCGGGGCGACACCATCGTTGTGGCCATTCTCGACAACGGCTTTGACGCCAGCCACCCCGACCTGGCGCCCAATTTATGGCGCAACCGCTTAGAAATACCCGGCGACGGCTTGGACAACGACGGCAATGGCTACAGCGACGACGTCAATGGCTGGAATTTTGTGGCCAACTCGCCCACGTACAACATCTCCTCGGGGCATGGCCATTCGGTGGCGGGTATCATAGGCGCCCGGGGCGATAACGATACCGGTGTGGCAGGCATCAACTGGAACGTAAAGTTGATGTTGCTCAATATTTCTGAAGTGCCGCAGATCATCGAAGCCTACGAATACGTCATTGAGCAGCGCCGGCTCTACAACCAGACGCGCGGCGCGCAGGGCGCCTTCATTGTAGCGACCAATGCTTCTTTTGGTCAGGGGCGCATCTATTGCGAGCAGCAGCCGGTATGGGCTGGCATGTACGATCTGATGGGGGCCGAGGGCGTGCTCACGGGCGCCGGCACCGATAATAGCCGCTATGATGTGGATGAGCTGGGCGATATGCCCGCTACCTGCCCGAGCGAGTACCTGATTGTGACCCTGAACACGACGGAGGCCGACGACATCAGCCAGACGTCGGCTTATGGGCGCGTCTCGATAGATCTGGGCGCCCCCGGCGATGACAGCTTCACCACCAAGCCCAATGAAAACTATGGTACTTTTGGCGGCAACAGCGCCGCAGCGCCTCACCTGACGGGGGCCATTGCGCTGCTTTACAGCCTGCCTTGCGAGGCCCTTGGGCAAGATGCCTTAGATAGCCCGGCTGCTACAGCCCGCTTCATTCGGCGGGCCATCTTGCAGGGTGTGACGCCGGCAACCCGGCTCAACAACCGCACCGTCACCGGCGGTCGTCTCAATTTGCTGGGCAGTATGGAAGTGGTGCAGCAGGAGTGCGGTACTACTACCGGCCCTCTTGACGTAGTGAAGTTGTACCCCAATCCGGCCGACGGAGACCGGATTTACATAGAATTTGAGGCGCCCGATTTTGAGGTATTCACCGTGGAGGTCTTTGATGCATTGGGTAGACAACTCTATGTAGCGCCGATACGGGCGCCCCGCTTTGGGCTAAAGCGATACGAGCTTCCGGTGGGTCAACTGCCTACGGGGCCCTACTTTCTTCGCCTTACGAAAGGGGAAGAAACCGTAGTAAAAAAGATAGTGGTAAACCGGTAGTTCGGACCAGGGGGCGCAGCGGTATGGGCGTGCGGCCTGGCGGCCCTCAAAGGACGCCGGACGCATGCCCATAAT
>CAYOTJ010000706.1:0-2106 GCA_964406855.1 uncultured Saprospiraceae bacterium | reverse complement strand
CCACGGGGCGAGGGCTGCCTCCTGCGTCGGCACTGCTGCGCATCGCTTGCGCAGGCGCCCACCGCTGCTTTTCAACAAACCAAAACTTTTTTCGAGTAGGCGCCCAACCAAAAAGACAAAAAAACACGTATCTATTCGTAACGTTTCGCCAGAGAAACGCATTATGAAAGCAACGCTGTTCCCGTTAACAAGACTTAACAGCTATTAACAATTCTTTAAGAGCTTATTGCACAACATAGACCGCTGTTCGGCAGTTCTTAAAGCAAGTTCAATCGCAATTATTACCATCACCCAAATTTTGTACCCATGAATACCCAAAAAATCAAAATGGCCTTGACGGCTGGACTGATCAACCAAAATACCGACAGCAACGCACTGCCCACAGTTAAGCAGCTTATGAGCGGCTTCGCTGAAGAAGTAGGTTCTTTCCTGGGGCTCACCCGCTTAGGCAACGCTTCGCTGAACCGCAACGCCGTGCACGAAATTTATGCCTTGCAATACGAAAATTGCACCTTAAATATCGAATTGATATCGCACCCCCAAACCCAGGTACAAACCGTGCAGCGCTTTCAGTTGCGCTAAAATTATTTGATTGAGCGTTTTTATATCCCCAAAAAACCAAAAGCCGGCAACTGTTTTCAGTGCCGGCTTTTTTTATCCGCTATTAAGTGAAGGCAGCATCGCCGTCGCCAGGCTGAATGCGAAAAGGCGGAGGCGGTAAAAAAGGCAAGGAGGCACAGCCCATGATGTATTCCCTTTGAAAAGCTTTTTTCCTGAGCGTACCCGAAAAGCGCGCTCCGGCGAGCAGCGGATGGTATAGCGTAGCGGTATGCACACCCCAAAGTAACCAGCAATATTCAAGGGTTTTTGTCACCGCGTCGGTCGCCGGTTCGCCAAAGTAGGCATAAGGCAATTGAAAGTGCCCCTCTCTGAGCGTGTACAATACAACAGCAAGGAGCTCTTCTTCCTTCCATATTTCGATCAGGCCGCTCTCAAACTGCCGGCAGTGTGCCGAAAAATGGTATCGACGACTATCCCGGTCAGGCATCGGAGCAGTTAGCAGCCAGGGGTTGTTTAGTATCCAGCGCAGCTCGCACGCAGACCGGGCAAATAGCTCATCTTTATTATGCGCATCAACCCATAAAGCAGCTTTTTCGCCCAGGCTCCGGCTAAAAACAAGAGAGATGCCGGGCGGCAATCCTCTTGCTCCAAACCGCCAGCGAACATCAGCCAACGCATTCACCACACGATCCGCAAACGTCAGCATCGGTTTCCAGCGGGGCAGACGGCTACCCAATAGCGGACCCAGCGCCAATCGCCGATACAACCGAATGCCCTTGAGGGTGGCCAACGGGGCAAAAGCCCCTGTTTTGTCGTAGAGCTTGCGCGCCGCAGCCGTAAACTCGGTACCGAGCAACCGACCGTCGGTGACCCGGAGCGCCTCCCTGACTAATTTTTCCGCTATCCCCTGCCCTCGCATGGCGGGGTCGGTCCAAATGCAACTCATCCAATATATGGGTTCCCGCATTCCGTTCAGGGTGCGAAAGGTATCGGGGAGGATGCCGAGATAACCCACCATTCGCCCCTGGCTAGAAGCTCGTAAAAGCAGTACATCACCGTCCTTGGCGCGCGGATTAGCGGCTTGCGATAGCGCCCGATGCCGGCTGATGGGCAAAACGGCCATGCGCTGAAAATCGTCAGACTCAATAAAGGCCAACAGCTCGGCCCGGTTGAGAGATTGTACCTCCAGCATGGTTACCTTGTTTTTGACCTGAGTAAAAAATCCCGAAAAAACGCATACAAGGTTTCCCCCTGAACGATGGCGGGCGCATCCATTCCGGCTAACTCTATGGGTATACGCTGCCAGTGGCCGGCAACCAGACCAGGCTTCAGGCCGGCGCACCCAAACACCATATCGGCCGCCCCCGATTCGAGCAATCGCCTTTGTAGACCCTGCGCTACGCCATGATCCGTAAATGGAAAAGAAAAGAGTTTTTGGCTCGGCTGGAAGTGATGATTTACATAAGCCAAACTCTCTATCGACTGCCGCCATTGTTCATCGGCATCAATGGCGGCATAAAGCGGATGATCGACGCTATGGGCGCC
>CAYOTJ010000705.1:0-2121 GCA_964406855.1 uncultured Saprospiraceae bacterium | reverse complement strand
TCGATCAACTGCTGGAAGACATTGAGTATGCCGCTGCCATTGCCCATCTGGGGCGCAGCGCAGCGGATGAAGACGAGGATAGCTCGCCTGAAGACGAGCCCTTGTATGCCCGCCGCATGAAGCTTTCGGAACGCATCGGTATAGCCAGCATTGCGTTTCCGCCCTTAGCCCGCCTCACGGCAGCCCAGGCTACCCGGTTAGAGGCAGCCCTTGAAGACTGCCTCCACCACTATGGTTATGTGCCGCTGTTTCCGCCCGGCCTCGAAGGCCCCCAGCGTTATGTGTTATTGTGCAACTGCCTCGACGACGAGGCGCCTGTGCTGCATCAGCACCTCTGGCGGTTTGAGTGCTGCAAGGGCGACCCTGCCACCTGCCCGCTGGGCGAGGCCTGCTCGCACTGCTTTCCGCCGGCGCTGGGCAGAGGCCCCGATTGGGAGACGTATGGCGAGGCCTGGTCGCAGCATCCTGACGCCTACCACTGGAAAAAAGCCTTCCCCGACCCCGACCACCTCTCCGATTCCTTAGACCACCCCGACCAGATGGACCACGAGGCAGACGAAGAAGAGGACGACGCCTGAGCGCCGGTTATTCCCCCTTGGGAAAGGGACGCCAGGTATAGCTTTTGTGGACAATCTTCCAGGAGCCTTCGTATTTCAGCAGTAGAAAATAGTCGGTAAAAATGCGCCAGTTGGGCATTACGATCTCGACCTTGGCCATGGCGGCGTTATTTTCGTAATCGATGGAGATGATGCGACCGATGCGGTTGGCCTTGGCGCCGGGTTTTACATTGGCGATGTAGGCCTCCCCGTCGCGGATGTTGAGGCTGTCGGCCTCGGTTACGGCGTAGAGGTTAAAATCGGGGTGGAAGGCGCGGCGCAGTCGGTCGGGTTCGCCATTGGCGGTACCTTCGATGTAGTCTGTGAGCGTAGCGGTAATTAGCGCTATTTCTGAAGCGCTGTTGTCGGCGGTTTGCGCCTTGGCGCCCTGCGCTGCGGTGAACAGCAGCAGGAGGAGGATGAATACTGGTTGGAGTGATTTCATATAGCTGTGAATTTGGTTGCGGTACGATTGGCATTGTCGGGGGTAACAAAGGTAATGGATTTTGAGGAGGTTGTTGGCGGGGAGGAGTGTATAGGCCCGGACAAGGGGTGGGAGCGGTATAGGCCGGCCCGGGCTTGCGCTACAGAAGGGCTACGGGCATAGCCGGCCTATAATAGCGGACAGCCCGGCGCCGCCCGTGCCGATATAAGGCGTAAAGCGCTGCGCGGCGTGGCCCCAAAAAGGGGCGCCAACGGTGGGGCGGCTTGGGGCAGGGGGTATTTCACGTGGGTTGATTCCCGCTTCACGGCATTAAACGTGGCGGGTTGGGCCGGGGATGGTTATTTTGCGGCGCTAAAACGAGTGGGATGAATGGGTCTAAAATGGGGCTGCGTGCGGGCGACTGGGCCTACCCGGCGGTGCTGGAGAATGTGGCGCTGACGCTGCTGTACTGGCTGATGGAGCGGCTGTTGGCCGAGGGGGTGAGCGCTGATGCGCAACTGCGCATGGAGGGGTGGATACTGGCGCCGCTGGCGCTGTTGCTGGCCCTGGAGGCGCCGGCGCTGCGGCAGATGATCGGGGGCGAGTGTCGGCGGGGCCGGATACCGGCCGGCGATCCGGAGGCCGGGCCTGTATATGGGCGACTGAAGCCGGATGGGGCGGCACAGCAGGCGGCTTTTGTGGGGGTGGTGAGCTCGGCGTTTATGCGGGTGATTTTTAGGATGGTGCTCATCGTTGATCCGGTGTTGGACGGTCTGCAACGGGCGCTGCCCGCGCCCTGGGGCGGCTGGGGCTGGGTGCAGGTGGGGTTTTTTGCGTACCTGCTGGCGTGCGATTTTCGGCTGTGGTTTTACCTGACTACGCCGCCGCAGCGCGGTATCCGGCGGGGCTTGTACTGGCCGTCGCGGGTGGTGGCGCTGGCTATGCTGGCGCTGCAGATGTATGCTTTTGAGCATGGCGTGATGGGCGAGCTGCGCCCGGTGCGGGACGGAGGCGTGGACTGGTTTCTGACGCTGTTTTTGTTTTCGTTTTTGTTTGTGCCGCTCCGCTTGGTGGAGTTTTCACTGGCCTGGAAGGCATACC
>CAYOTJ010000704.1:0-2124 GCA_964406855.1 uncultured Saprospiraceae bacterium | reverse complement strand
GTCATAAACTGCGTCACCGGGTCGCCCGGGGCGCATTTATTCAGCCCGAAAGCCAGCATCGACACCGCCAGCAGGGTTGGCAAAAATAGCAACAGTCGTTTCAGCACATAAGCCGCCATCTAAGAGAGGTTTTATGGTTGAGCCGCCGCTTCCACAGCCCGCCACACCCTAAACAGGTTTCGGTAGCATATCTTCGCAATGTCTTCCTCGCTGTAGCCCCGCTTCAGCAGCACATAAATGAGATTGGGGTAGTCGCTCACATCCTTGAGGCCCACCGGCAGGCTATCCCCTACCCCATCGTAGTCGGAGCCCAGCCCTACATGGTCGATGCCGGCCAGCTTTACCACGTGGTCGATGTGGTCGGCCACCTTGTCTACGTCCGAATACAGCGCGGGATTCTCCTGCCTGAACTGCTCGATAAAAGCTTTGCCCTCCGGACTGCGCCGGTTTAGGTTGCGCTCCGTCATTTGCGCCTGCAACACCTGCCGCAGGCTGTCGCTGTGGCGCTGTACCTCAATATCGAGGAAGGTGCTGCCAAAGTTAATCATAATCACACCGCCGTTCCGGCCCAGCCGCCGGATCATATCGTCGTTCATATTGCGCTCAAAGCCAGGCGTAAACACCCGCGCCGAGCTGTGGCTGGCTATGCAGGGCGCCTTGCTCAGCGCCATCACCTGCCAAAACGCGCTATCGCTCACATGCGAAATATCAATCATCATGCCCACCCGGTTCATCTCGCGCACTACCTTGCGGCCAAAGGGGCTCAGCCCATTCCAGGTCCGGGTGGTGTCGTACGACGAGTCGCAAATCAGGTTATCCGTAGCGTGGGTAAGCGTCACATAGCGGATGCCTCTCCGATGAAAATACCGCACATTCCGCAGCTTATTGCCTATGGGCGCCCCGTTTTCCATACCCATCGGCAGTGAAATCAGGCCCTGCGCAAACTGCCGCTCCACTTCATCGGGCGAAACCGCAATGGCAAACTTATCGGGATGCGCCACGGCAATACTGCGCACCATGTCGATAAGCGAGTCGGCCAGCTCCTTAGCCCCGCCTTGCCGCTGATAAGAAGAGGGAATGTAGATAGACATGAACGGCGCATCCAGCCCGCCTTCCTTGGCGCGCACATAATCAAAATCGCCATCCTCGGTCTGGAGCGGGATACCTACGTATTCTTTTGTCGGCCTGAAGTTTTGCACCTTGAGCCGGTAAGGCAGGTCTACATGCCCGTCGGTGATGATGTAGCGATGCGCCAGCGCGTAAGCCTTTCGGTATAGCGCCGAGTCGGCCTCCTGCCCTTGGGCTTGCGCCGCCCACAACACGAGTATCAGCATCATCCATTTTCCCATCTGCATCCTTTTCGGCCAAAAGTAGGGAAAATTTGGCAGCCTATCTGCTTTTCATTTTATTATTTGGGGGTGTCCCCGCGCGCGGGCAGTTGGCTGCGCAGGAGGGATACGGCTAAGCGCGCGGGGCCGGGCTGTTCGCTCTTATGGGCTTAGGCCCCGGCTCCCTTTGGGGTCGCCGGGGCCTAAGCCCATACCGCTGCCATCCCTCACCCGGGCAGCCTGCTACCTCAGCTGCAAGCTATCGAAAGCGGGCCGACACCACCAGCTCTTTGCTGCCGGCGGCGTAGGTATAAAAGCCCTCTCCGCCTTTTACGCCGATCCTGCCGGCGCGCACCATGTTCACCAACAGCGGGCATGGCGCATATTTGGGGTTGCCAAAACCCTCGTGTAATACATGAAGAATCGACAGGCAAACGTCGAGGCCTATAAAATCGGCCAACTGGAGCGGCCCCATCGGGTGCGCCATGCCCAATTTCATCACCGTATCAATTTCCGAAACCCCGGCCACGCCTTCATAAAGGGTATAAATGGCCTCATTGATCATGGGCATCAGGATGCGGTTGGCTACAAAGCCCGGATAGTCATTCACCTCTACCGGCGTTTTGCCCAATCGGCGGGAGAGGTCCATCACCACCTCCGTCACAGCGTCGGTAGTAGCGTACCCCCGAATCACCTCCACTAATTTCATCACAGGCACCGGGTTCATGAAGTGCATCCCAATGACCTGGCCCGACCGGCGGGTTACTGCCGCAATCTGAGTAATGGAAATCGAAGA
>CAYOTJ010000703.1:0-2132 GCA_964406855.1 uncultured Saprospiraceae bacterium | reverse complement strand
CGGTTAGCTGAATGGAAACTCCTACCGGCGTAAGGGTCGTTTCGTAAACGGCCTGAACGCTGCCTGCGGGGTTGGCGATGAGGGTTGCTGTGCTGCCTTGGGCAGGGCCGTCGGCGGCCGTCATAGCGCTGCGGTAGCCCAAAAACTGTACAACGCGCTTGCGGGCCCGGTTGTAGATGGCTATGGCGCCCGTGTTGTTGTCGATGTCGGGGATGGGTATCCACACCGCTCCACAACCGCTGCCGCCTTCGTTGTCGATAAAACCGCCAAGGCTCACCATGCGATAAAGCGAGCAGGTAGCCGCATTGACGCGGCGATAGAGGGCCACTTCATAAGAGGCCAGATTGATACCCGCCGGGCCCACAATCTCTATACCTTCGTCTACGTCGTCGCCCTCGTTGTCGTAGTGCAGCTCATTGAGAAATACGGGGTCGCCTTCAAGCTCGGGGCATCCAATGCCCGGACTAAATGTAGTTTCCATGCCTGCCGACCACTCGTTTCCCAGTCGGGTAAACACACGGGCATAATAAGTTGTGCCATTGGAGAGCCCCGTTATCTGGGCATTGTCGGCATTGCCCAGATATACCGGATATACCCCGGGCGCCAACACCGGGTGGCCCTGGCCAAATGCCGGCGAAGCGGTATAGTTGACCGCATTGCCCGATGGTACAGCAGATATGGGCTGGGTAGAGGCGAAAACCGCCACTTCGTCGAAACAATGGGGCGGCGTCCACATCAGTCCGGCATTGCCATTGGCTACTGAAACCAGGCTGAATGCCGTTAGGCCAGGCGCTGTGCAGGGCAGGCTTGCGGAGGTTCGGCCCGGATTATTTTGCTGGTAACAGCCGCCTGAATTGAGCGGAAATACCGCGAGGTGATAAATAGCGCCTGCTTCCAACCCATTGATGGTTGTGACGCCTCCGCTTCCATTCAGCAGGCCTACGGCGTATTCGCCCGTAGCGAGCGCAGCGCCCTGTCCAAAAGCCGCATGGGCTGCGTAGGCTTGCCCTTGGCAAGGCATTGCCGTCACGGGAGCTCCTTTGCGCATAACCAATAACTGCTGCGCGGCCGGCGCAGGGCCGATGCTAAAGGACAAGCTGCCGGCGCCGGCGGCAGTAGCGTTTATGGCGCCGGCGCCGGCAGGCGCAGCGCAAGGCGCCAATACCTGGCCCAGCAGGCGCAGCGACTCGTTGCGGAACTGCCACTGCCCAGTAGCGCTCTCGCTACCTAACGCATACCACCTAAAGCATACGGCACGGCCTTGGCACGACCGGATGTCGAGCCCTGTAAGGCTGTACGAACGCCAGGAGGTATTGTCGGGGATCGGTAGCGAATCCAACTGGACAGCCGTTTGAAAATCGTCGGCGGAGTACGCAAGCACGTAGGCGCGGGGGCCGTCGTCGGTGCGTTTTTCTGCAAATTCGATACCTGTAATGAGTACATTTTCGTCGGTGTTGGGCGTCAGGCAGATTTGGACATAATCAACGGGGCCTTTGGCGGGGGCCGTCGTCCAGTTGCGGGTCGAAACGCCGGTAGCGCCAAATTGCAAACTTCCAATGCCATTGCCACGCTGGAATGAGGAGGCGCTTACGCCTGTGGCTACCCCCTGCGGCGCGCCCATAAAGGCGGACGTAAGGGGCCATTCTGCTAAGGACTGTCCCCATAGCAGGGTGAGGCTACTCCCGAGGCTGAGGAGTAGCCAAGTGTTTAGTTTTTTCATAGTACGTCTTTTCCGGACAAATCAAATAACAACCCTATTACTCGTTTTCCTCTTGAAGTCCGGTCGCCTCATTGTGAGGCCATCATTACATACCTGATAGCATAAATAGAACACAAACGCTATGGTACCGAAAGCACAAATTGGGTGAATGCCCCCAAAGGGGTGGCTTTCGCTAAAAAACATGGATTCGTATTATCCCGGAATGCAGCGTATGAAGTAGTGAAGATAGTTGCACGTGTAGAAGATAGTGCCTGCTGCTGAACGCAAATATAGGAATCCGGTTTGGGTTTTCCAAAAAATCCGCCCAAAAATATTTAAGCATCAACGGATAGATTAGCCGGAATTGGCAAAAAGGATTGACAAAGCTGCTCTAAAAGAGTTATCTTGTAGGGCAAAAATACCGCTTATGCGC
>CAYOTJ010000702.1:0-2134 GCA_964406855.1 uncultured Saprospiraceae bacterium | reverse complement strand
TCACCAACTGGTACCAGCCGGCGGGATAGCGGCTGAGGTCGATGTGGAGTTGGGCGCTGCTAATGGGGCGGCGCTCCAGTAGTTTGCCATTGGCGTCGGCGAGGTAGAGCCAGGTGTCGGAGGCATTGGCTATGCTATCTGGGTTGGCGCCTTCTATGTTTATGGTGACCGGCCCCCGGGTGGGGTTGGGGAAGAAGGTCCAGGCTGCCATGAGGGAGTGTTGGGTGGTGTCGGTGGGGGCGGGATGAATGATTTTGCCATCGGGGCCGGCGGCGATGGGTTTCTCGTCGGGGGCGCAGGGCGCCAGTCGGGCAAAGCCCGTAATGACGCGCACGAGCAGGTCGTTGAGTTTTTCGACTTTATAGCTATCCGTTGAGGGTTCGATGTGGGGGTTGCCGATGCCGCTGTGGTTGGTGAGGAAGGAGTAGGCGCCGTTGGTGGCTAAGGCCAATGAGCGCATGAGGTATTCGGTGCTTTTGTCGATGCCGCTACAGGTGAGCGGAATGATGCGAATGCCGGCGGCTGCGGCGCGCTCGGTAGCCTGACGCAGGCGCTCGATGTTTTGGACTTGGGTATGGGGCGGGGCGTCGAGCACCAGGAAGAGCAGACGGGTGGTGGCGGCGGGTCGCCAGTTGAGCGAGTCGACGGCTGTGACGAGGGCGTCGTCGACGGCCTCGGGGGTATCGCCTCCGCCATCGGCATGTTGGCCGCGTACAAAGCTCATGGCTTTTTCGAGGGAGGCATTGAGGTCGGAGTGGCGGGTGAGGTAGGCGTCGCCGTGGTCGCGGTAAAAGACGCTGCCGAGGCGCAGATCGGCTAAGGGCAGGGAGTCGTGTACCCGGGCCATCACGTCGAGCAATTCGGCCTGAAGGTAGCGGATTTCATCGCTCATGGAGCCGGTGGCGTCTATGGCAAAGGCTACGTCTATGAGGGGGCGCTCGTTGCAGGGGGCGGCTATTTTTATAAAGTTGACGCCCTGGGCAAATGGCTGCGGTTTTTCGATGGGGTAAGCCTTGCCCGCCCAGTTGACGACTAAGCGATAGCCGGAGGGATCGAGTTGGGCTTCTTTTTGCCAGAGGCCTGCCCAAGCTTCGGCCTTGCCGGTATTGTCGGTGCGACCCTGCCACACCAATGCGCCATCGGGGGCGTACAGCAGCACTTGGGCGTTGGGCAGGGGGCTGCCGGCTTCATTGACAGCCTGCACGGAAAATCGATGGCGGGGATATATTTGCCAGGTATTCTGGAAGGCGGCGAGGTCTTCGTCGCGTACGTCCTGCCAGAGGTCCCACTTATTAAAATCGTTGATTTCACCGGCGGTCAGTTGGCCGGCAGCCGGCAGCGCGGCAGCGCCGCCGCGCGGCTTGGCGGGAGTGGTAGCGGCGTAAGCGCTCACATCGTCGCTGATATAATCCCTCGACATGGCCGGGGCCTCCGGGGCGCTGTCGGTACGTCGCTCGCGGTGAATGGACATACCAGAGACGACGGATGCTTTTCGGAGTTCTCTGCGTGTGGCAGCGATTACCACTACTTCCTCCAGGGCAGCTCTGGAGGAGAGCTCCACGCGCAGGGCGGCGCCGCTCAGGGCTTTTGTGGTTTGGCTTTCAAATCCGACATAGCTTACTACAAAGGTGGCCGTAGAGTCGGTAAGCGCCAGGCGAAAGCAGCCTTCGACGTCGGTTGTAGTTCCTTTGGTGGTTCCCTCAACCAAGATGGAGGCACCAATAAGCGCTTCGCCCGCGTCATCGGTTACACAACCAAAAAAAGGATACGTTTTTTGAGCCATGGCGGCCACAGGCACGGCCAGCATGAGGATGAACAGTTTGGCAAATCGGCACATAAGCATTGGTTTTTTTAGGTATGGATGCCGGCTTTGGCCAAAGTGCATAAAACTGCAAAAAAAATAATTTACTCCAGCGCTACCTGCATCAACTGCCGGAAATCATCGGGGGGGAGGTAGTTGTGATCGTGATAGGTATAAGGTTGTGTATGGCGAGTTGTAAAAACGGCTGCGGCAACTTATCTTTGACCTCTGTACTGCAAACGAACGTATGCCCTGGACCATCGCCCACCACACCTGGTTGTTTTATGCGCTTATGCTGGCGCTTGGCGGCGGCGTGCTCGGTAGTCTTACCAT
>CAYOTJ010000701.1:882-2135 GCA_964406855.1 uncultured Saprospiraceae bacterium | reverse complement strand
CACCTTGTTAAGGCAGTCGATGTCGTTGGCGGCCGTGAGGTGGGTGACGCCCGACTTGGTGGCGTGGGTCATGGCGCCACCCAGCTCTTCGGAGGTTACCTCTTCGTTGGTTACGGTTTTCACTACGTTGGGGCCGGTGACGAACATATAGCTCGTTTCTTCGACCATGACGGTGAAGTCGGTCATAGCGGGCGAGTATACGGCGCCGCCGGCGCAGGGGCCCATGATGGCCGAGATTTGGGGTACTACCCCTGAGGCCATTACGTTGCGGTAGAAGATATCGGCATAGCCGCCCAGCGAGCTTACGCCTTCCTGTATACGGGCGCCGCCAGAGTCGTTGAGGCCAATGACGGGGGCCCCGTTTTCCATGGCGAGGTCCATGATTTTGCAAATTTTTTCGGCATGGGTCTCCGAGAGGGAGCCGCCGAAGACGGTGAAGTCTTGCGCAAAAACATAAACCAATCGGCCGTGGATGGCGCCATAGCCCGTTATGACGCCGTCGCCGAGGTACACCTGATCCTGCATGCCAAAGTCGGAGCAGCGGTGGGTTACTAAGGCGCCGATTTCTTCAAAGGAGCCTTCATCGAGCAGGAAGTGAACGCGTTCCCGGGCGGTAAGCTTACCTTTTTTGTGCTGGCTATCGATGCGGTCCTGGCCGCCGCCCAATTGGGCTTCAGCCATTTTTTGTTGGAGTAGTTCTAATTTTTCTTGCATAGCGGCCAATTCGTTTGTCGGTTCTTGTCCGCTCGAAAAATACGGCAATTCCTGCATTCAGATCGCGGTGTGTGACAAATTTCACCAAAAAGTATCGGGCGACGGAAAGCGGCCGCGGTACTTTTGCAGGGTGTTTTCGATGATGCCGGCGAGTTCTTTTTCGAGCCCTTCGGAGACGGGGTTTGCGGTAAAGACCTGATAGTAAAATAGATAGCCGTCGATTTCTAATCCTTTGGCCTTATCTCTGTTTTTAACGGCCTCAAAGCGTTCAAATTCGTTTTCGGTGTAAAAAATCAGGTGGATTTGGCAGCCGCCGGTGAAGAATCGGTCGGCTAAGTTGTAGGCGCCCCGGCTGCGGTCTTTGCCGCGCTCAAAGTAGAGGCCGCATACATCATAGCGCGACTGAGCCTCTCGGCTTTCTAAAAAGGCGCGGGTATCGCGGGTCAAATTTTCGAGCTGGACGTGGGTTTTTTCCAATTCGGCGAGCTGGAGCCTGATGTCGTTGAAATATTCGTAAAAAACCTTGCGGTGACTAGCGG
>CAYOTJ010000701.1:0-872 GCA_964406855.1 uncultured Saprospiraceae bacterium | reverse complement strand
CGGTGACTACCGGGCGCTTTGGCGATGCGGGGGTCGCTTTCGCAGCCGGGCAGCAAGAACAGGAGCGCCAGCAGGGCCGGTAAAAGGTGGTTTCTCATATAGCGTATCGTTTGGTGAAGTGGGAATCTGGCTTTTTGAGGTTTTGTAGCACAAATATAGGTATTATGAGGCCTGGATCATCATCTGGGACGTCTCATTTCCTGATTTGGAGCGCGGAGGGCCGCCGGAGCGGCGGCTGAGATTCGATACAGATAGCAAAAACATCGGCTTCAGCCGTTGTAGAGACCTTCAAAAGTTATGCCCACGCCCGGGTGGAGGATTGATTTTTTTTGGGGGGCTGCCGCGGCGGGGAGCAGCTATGCTTTCGATGGCGCTTATCTCCTCCCCGCCGCGCCACCAGGTCGTCCGCTATTATGCCCGGCCTGTCTTCGGGTTGTCAAATGCATTTTTAGCGGGCCGGGCATACCGCTTCCACCCTTGCCCCGGGCCAACCACAAAAAAGAAGGGCCTTCTCTCCGGAAGAGAAGGCCCAATAGTGGCAGGTGTGACGGAGAACTTTGATGCCCAAATAAATTCGGGCAAGTATTAGATGCAGGTCGGCCACAAAATGGATTGCGCTTTCCTGGCCAGGGCATCGGCACGGTACTACCTCAATTTATTGCCCTGCGTTCTCCGTTGGTTTTAGCCGTAGTAAGTTGTCCTTTAAGGCAATCGCAGCGCGCATTTGAGCCGCCATCTTTGGTATAACAGATCTGGTGCTACAGACTATGGCTCCTTGGATTTCGCTATGCGAAGCCCGTCGGAACCCCATTTAACGAGCAAGCTGATTTTCCCCCCTCTAACTTGCACATTTACTTACCCAATCCCGATGG
>CAYOTJ010000700.1:0-2136 GCA_964406855.1 uncultured Saprospiraceae bacterium | reverse complement strand
GTCTTCGGGCAGCAACACCTTTACGCCGGCAGCGGCCGCCTTTTCGAGCAGGCTGCGGGCCACATCGAGGCGGTCTTCTTCGCAGAGCGATTTGCCGATCTGGCCGCCCTGCGCTTTGAAGAAGGTATAAGCCATGCCGCCGCCGATGATGAGGGTGTCGGCAGCGTCGAGCAAGCGCTCTAAAATGAGTATTTTATCCGATACTTTGGCGCCGCAGATGATGGCCACCGAGGGCTTCTCGGGGTGGTGCAACACCCGCGAGGCGCTGTCGATCTCGCCTTGCATAAGGAAGCCAAAACCGCGGGCATCCGGCGCAAAAAATTGCGCTACCGTGGCCGTGGAGGCATGGGCGCGGTGGGCCGAGCCAAAAGCGTCGTTGACGTACGCATCGGCCAGGGCGGCCATTTGGCGCGCCAGCTCGGCATCGCCCTTCTCTTCGCCGGCATAAAAGCGGGTATTTTCCAGCAGCAATACCTGACCGGGCTTCAGGGCCCGGGCCATGGCTTCGGCCTCGGGGCCCACCGTGTCGTCGCAGAAGGCTACCTCCTGCCCCAGCAGGGCCGAGAGGGTGGGCAGCACGTGGCGCAGGGTAAAGCGCTCGCGGTCGATGCTGCCATCTTCTTTGAGCTTGGCTAACGGGCGCTCGAAGTGCGAGCAAAGAATGGCCGCGCCGCCTTGGTCGAGGATGTGGCGAATGGTGGGGATGGCGGCCCGGATGCGGGTGTCGTCCGTCACCTGGAGGGTCTTTTTGTCGAGGGGCACGTTGAAATCGACGCGCACCAGCACCTTCTTGTGGTTGAAATTGATGTGTTGCATGAGTTTATCGACGCATTTGGAGGTCAATCAAAAAAAACGGGAGACAACCCGGCGGGCTGCCTCCCGTTACAGGCTGCATTTTTAGCGCTTGCTTAAAGCGCTGCAATCCTCACGGCCAGGTCAGCCAAACGAGCCGAGTAGCCCGCTTCGTTATCGTACCAGCCCACTACCTTCACAAAGGAGCCCGACGCCTTGGTGAGCTCGCTGTCGAAGATGCAAGAGTGCGGGTTGCCCAAAATATCGGTAGATACCAGCGGCGCTGTTGAAAACTCAAGAATGCCTTTGAGGGGGCCTGCAGCCGCTGCCTTGAAGGCTTCGTTGATCTCAGCCGCCGTAGTTTCGCGCTTGAGAATGGCCGAAAAGTCGGTGATAGAACCGTCGGCTACGGGCACGCGCATGGCGCCGCCATCGAGCTTGCCCTTCAGGTGGGGCAGCACCAAACCTACTGCCTTAGCGGCGCCCGTAGAGGTAGGAATGATGTTTACGGCAGCCGTGCGGGCGCGGCGCAGGTCGCTGTGCGGAGCATCCTGAATGCGCTGGTCCGAAGTATAAGCGTGCACCGTGGTCATAAAGCCCTTTTCTACACCAAAGGCTTCATCCAGTACTTTTACCATAGGCGCCAAACAGTTGGTGGTGCAGCTGGCGTTGGAGTAGATGGCGTGGTCGGCGCTGATGATTTCCTCGTTTACGCCCAGTACCACCGTCGGAATGTCGCCCTTGGCCGGAGCAGAAATGATGACGCGCTTGGCGCCGGCCGTGAGGTGCATGCCCGAGTCGTCGGCGCCTACAAAGCGGCCCGTGCACTCCAGCACTACGTCTACGCCCATCTTGGCCCAAGGCAATTTCAGGGGGTCTTTTTCCGACAGGCCGTCGATCTTTTTGCCGTCAATGTAGATGTAGTTTTCATCGGCGCTCACTTCGCCCGGGTATTTGCCGTGCACAGAGTCGTGCTTAAACAAGTGAGCCAGCGTGGCATTGTCGGTAAGGTCGTTGATGGCAACGACTTCAATACCTTCTTTGTTGAGGAGGTTGCGCAACGTCAGGCGGCCTATGCGCCCAAAACCGTTGATGGCAATTCTTTTGGCCATGGCGGGTAAGTTGATTTGGTTTGATGATGCAATATTAGGAAGCATTTGCTTCCCAAACATCCTTTTATGGCTACAAAGTTAGCACAAAAATATCAATTAAAAAGAACTTGGTGTAAAAATAACAATAAGCAAGCCGCCGACCTGCCGCATCCCCCCCTGCCCATTTCCGGTTTTTAGAGGGCAAGAGCACAATATAGCCGCCTTGGTTTTGGGTGTTAAGGTTGGTTTATAT
>CAYOTJ010000699.1:0-2136 GCA_964406855.1 uncultured Saprospiraceae bacterium | reverse complement strand
GCGGGTAAATTTTAAGGGCCCGCCCGCAGGGGAGTGGTTTTACCCGGATGAACAGACGGGCGGGTAAATGTTGTGGGTTCGGCTGTAGTTCTCCAAGTCAGGATTCATAAATCTTGG
Source organism: uncultured Saprospiraceae bacterium (assembly GCA_964406855.1). Classification (GTDB taxonomy): domain Bacteria; phylum Bacteroidota; class Bacteroidia; order Chitinophagales; family Saprospiraceae; genus JAUMBM01. The sequence continues at coordinate 2,019 of CAYOTJ010000699.1, read as the reverse complement.
CTTGGAGAACCATATAAGCGGCCAGTTTTATCCTGATCAAGCCTATTGATTCATTAAACTTGTTTTTTTATCTTTGCTTTTGTTCCGGCGGTGGAGCCCGTTGCCGGATGCATAAAAACCCCGCTCCAAATCTATCTAAAATCACCCCTTATGTCTAAACACGTATTGGCAGCCTGTGTGTTCCTGCTGACTTCTTTCCAAGCGGTCTTAATGGCCCAGCCTCACCTACTGGAGGGCGTTAGGCTTGTGGATGAAACCAGCCCTATTCGGGTTACTTCTGTAGAGGTATCCGGACTCACGAATGGCCCCCAAGGCCCCGAATTGGTGTATAGTTTTGTGCACCCCCGAGGTGGTATACAGCAAGTAAAAGGCTTAGTAGTTAGTGGCGGCCAGCGACCTGAACCCCTTTTAGCCTTGGGAAGCATCAATATTGTCATTCCCGATGAGCCCATGGCTGGCGCTTTGCGTTGGGTTGCCGATTCGGCAGCCAGCACCAGCGTCAATTATTTTCCTGAACCCCTTCTCGACATCGCGGCGCAATTCAACGAGCCTTTGGCTAAGCCAGGCGAAGTGCTTTCATATCAAGAAGCGCGCATTACGACCTTAGCCGCCCGGCGTTCCGATCCCCTATGCCACCAGATTTGTAAGCCGGAGTTGCCGGGGGCGCCTCGCTATGCCTCTACCTACTTTCTTACCCACATCAACCTGGGCGCCCGGGGGGGCATCGCCGAGCTCAACACCAAAGTCTATACCTTCAACGAGCCCTATGGCCCCTACAAGCGCGCTTCTTTTACCGTACACCCCAAAGACAAATACGCCGCCGCTTTTGAAGACGAGGATATGTGCTTTGAACCCGGCAGTACCTCAGCCATCAGCGACCCCGCCACGGGCAATGCCAGCATATTTGGCGCCATCAAATACCGCCGCAACCCCCACAAAGAGAATAGCCCGTACCACGAGTTCAAGTTCCTGATGTTCAACAAAGCGGGCGACATACGCGCCAATTTTAACTACCACAGCCAACTGCCGATGATAGCTGATGGCTGCTATGAGATAGACAGCGACGAACTGGCCCCCGGCGTCGCTGCCGTGAGCAGCCTCGTATGCGTACTGCGCGGCGGCGGCCCCGAAGGGATGACAGGCGTCGATTCAAGTCAGGTGCACCTCCTGTTCTTCGATATGGAAACTGGCCAACTAATGGCTCGCGACAGCGCCGTCTTCACCCAGCCCGGCGGGCGCTGCGCACTCTGGCGCCAACTACCTGGCGGCGAGCTGGAACTCAGCTACTTCTACGCGGAAGACGGCCGCCAGAAAGGCAGCAGCGTAATGGTAGTAGGCGATCGACGTATCAAAAGCATCATCGACTATTGGTGGGCTGATGCGGACAACTCTTTACTGCTCCCTTACCTGCCAGATAAGCCCTTTTCATTGTGCAATCTACAGTGTATTCCGTTGGAAGATGGTAATCAGGCCGCCCTGCAAGTTGTCGCCGAGAAGAATCACGATAAACTGCTGGGCATCACTACTTACCGGCCCCTGGGCTACGCCCTGTCCATCTACCAGCCCAATGGCTACCTGGAGGTTTTCCTGCCCCTCCCTGCCGATATGCACGCCGTCGGCAAAACGATCTGTCTGACTTACGCCGACTTGGACCGACTGGTCTTTATGGCCTCAGAGCAAGGCGGCGGCTTCAACCGCATCTTGCTACTGGAGGTCAACCTGAACACCTATGAGGTCAGCGTCTCCAAACTACCCGATGGCTACACCATGTGGAACCTCAATAATGTCTATCTTAGCCGCGAACAAAAGCTGCTCTACCTCCTCGCCCAGCCCGCTACAGGCAAAGGCTTGTATGTTTTTTATCATCGGCTGTGAAGGCTGTGGGGCCAGGCTGGAGCTGTGCTCGGGGTATCAGTGATCTGGTTTATCGGGGGGCACCACCACCACGCCCTCGTTACACTCGGTCGGGTAAATCTTATGGGTCCGTCATACGTTTATTTCTATTGATAGCCGTCACGT
>CAYOTJ010000698.1:0-2145 GCA_964406855.1 uncultured Saprospiraceae bacterium | reverse complement strand
GTAGAAGACCACCCGTTGGGCGGGTTTGTGGGCGGTAGCTTGTTCATAATGTTCGCGCAGGGCCTCGGCGGGGCGGAAGCGTCCGTGTTGCAGATTATCGGCAAAAGGCAGGTTGATGGCGCCTTCGATATGGCCCGCCACGGGGTCGATGGGCTCCACCTCGCCGCGATAGCGTTCGGGGGCGCGCACGTCGACGAGGGCGAAGGCGGGATCCTGGCGCAGGGCTTCTACGGCGGCGGCGTCTGCGGCCAATTCGGGGCGGAGGCGGGGTGTAAATACGCGGGGCAGAGGCGTAGCGGCCGGCCCGGACTCAATGCTATAGCCGCCCGCCGACCAGGCATCCCAACCGCCGTCGAGTACGGCTACGGCCTCGTTGCCCAGCCAGCGCAGCAGCCACCACAGCCGGGCCGCTGTGGCGCCGCTTTGGGCGTCGTAGGCTACCACCTGAGTGGAGGCGTCGATGCCCCACTGGCCTAAACGGGCGGCCAACTTTTGGGCATCGGGCAGCGGATGGCGGCCCGTTTTGCCGGGTATGACGGCGCTGCTGAGGTCTTCGTCGAGGTGGGCGTAGCGCGCGCCGGGTATGCGCGACACGGCATAGGCCCGGCGGCCGGCTTCGGTGTCCGACAGTTCAAACCGGCAATCGACCACCACCCAATTGCTGCGGTTGAGATGGGCGGCCAGCAGGGGCGCGCCGATGAGCGTAGTGTGTAGCATAGCTTGTATTTTGGAGGAGCAGGCGCGTCTATGCCTGCGCCGTTTTTTCTTTGAGCACCGTTATGACCAGCAGGTGGGTAAGCGCGCCTAAGGCTATGCCCAGCGCGGCCCCGGCTACCACATCCTTGAGGAAGTGCTGTAGCAGGTACATCCGCGACAGGCCTGTGGCTACGGCCACTGCCAGCAACGAGCAACTGACCCAGGGCTTGCGGGGCAGATTGAGTACCGCAAAGGTGTAAAGTGCAAAGGCCGACATGGTGTGGCCGCTGGGAAAGCTGTTGGCGCCCCGCAGCAGCTCGATGCCCTCTACGGGCTTCAGCTCATGCCATAGCCCCAACTTGGTGAAATAGGGATAGGGCCGGTCGTGCCCAAACCAGGCTTTGCTACCGTGGGCCAGCATCGTAACGGCTATGCCCAGCAGCGGCAGCGCCCATACCGTGCGATAGCGGTATAGCAGCAACACGACCACCAGCCCCACGTAGGCCCACTCCTCGCCCAGCCGGGTGGCGATGCTAAAAAACCAGTCGGCCCCCACCGACCGGTGGGTGTTGATCCAAAACAACTCCTCCCCTACCGGGATGATGATGCAAGCCGCCAGCCCCGCTACCCACAGCAGGGCGGCAGCCGCCCAGAAGGGCTTGAGGCGGGGGTCGGCCAAGCCGGGATCAGCCAGCCGTTGGTGGCGAAACAGGCGCATGGGGCGTCGTTTTTTTGGCGGCTATGCGCCGGATGAAGGCGTTGAGCCGCTCAAATTTAAAGAACGACAACTGGCTGTCGTTCATCGCCTTGAGCGTGAGCCATACGCCTATGGGAAACAATACCATACACGGTATCCAGGCAGCTACAGCCGCCGGCACGATGAAGGTTTCGGCGATTTTGCGGCAGAAGATGGTGAGCACGATAAAGAGAATAAAAAAGATGATGCTCACCAATATGGGATAGCCAAAACCGCCCTTGCGCACAATGGCGCCCATGGGCGCGCCCACAAAAACGAAGATGATGCACACTACGGCCAAGCTGTACTTGGTATGCAGCTCGTAGATGAACTTGGCTAAGTTTTCGCGGGTGCTGTCGAGGGTGCGATCGGCCGAATCGGCCTGACTCTCAATGCTGCGGGCGGCCGAGCGGGCCTTGGTATACATGCGGTTGCGCAGGTCGGGGGGGAGCTGGTTTACCCACTGGGCAAACGACAGGCTGTCGGGGTAAATCTCTACCGGCAGCAGGGCCCGGGCCGTATCGCGCCGGGGGGCAGGCTTGGCTTTGGGTTGGGCGGCCTGCGCCCGTTTTTGGGCTAAATGCTGCTTGATGTAAAAGCTGTCGCTGCGGAAGTTCGCTCCGTTGGGCGTAGCGGCGGCCTCCGGGGCGGCAGGGGTATAGGCGGGCGCGGCAGCGCTATCGCGCACAGGTTTGGGCAGGCGGGGTTCTTCA
>CAYOTJ010000697.1:0-2151 GCA_964406855.1 uncultured Saprospiraceae bacterium | reverse complement strand
CAGGATACGGTGTTAAGCGATCTTAAAAATGTCCGCAGCAGGCTGCTCGACATCAATGCCTACGGCGTATCTGCGACAGCCGTATGGTCGGGTTGTTTTCGCAACCTACAAGATGGCTATATTCTATACGTCGATCAGATATATGCCGACAGCGCCCGAGCTTATCGGGCACTCGACAGCATAGGCAATAAGCTAAAAGGCCTGGGGCGGCCCCTGTCTATTAAAATAGTGGAATAAGCTATTCCGTCACTTCAAAGGCATATACTCCGGGATGGCCGGGCAGGGTCACTTTATCGGTGCGTCTGTTGTTGAAGCGCAATTCCACAGCACCGGTTATGCCCTGTTCGGCAAATACATTCCAGTGATGGTCTTCCACCTCGAATTCAGGCGCAAGGCTAACCCCGTTAGGGGCGCATTCGAAGTAATATTCTTCATAGAGGTAAACCGCTGCGCTGGTGTGAAAAAAATAGACCCCCGGCTGCCTGCATACCAGTGCAAAAGACGCCGGGCAGCCCTCGCTTTCTGCGCAGTAGCTGGTCAGGTTTATCGCTGCATCCCCGGCTGTGGGCGCTCCTGGTTCTAATAATCCATCGAGGCTGACAGCCTCAAAATGGGGCATACCCACTTCACCTTTGCCGTTGGTCAGCTTGAACAAATGCAGGAAAAACTGTGCCGTATTGCTGTCAAAAACTGTTTCGGTTTCGCCGGCGGGTTCCGTTAGCGGGAAAACGGCCGGCAGGTTGGCCGTCAGGCGCAGGGTATCGCCCACGCGGTATTCGGCTCTTTCCGGGGCTATGCGCAGCGCGGTTTCAGCGGTTTTGTCTATTGTGCCGCAGTCTGGTTCACATTGAAATTGCAGGAGGATGGGGCTGATGAGTAGCGCCAGATAAAGAAGCCGTCGTCGGGACATTGGTTGGGCGTTATGGGTTAAATAGAAAATCATTATTCATTATCAAGAGCAAAACGCAGGCCTGCCGCCCGGCGCTGCCAGAAGCGCCAAATCCATAAAAAAAAGAAGCCGGACGGGTAAGGGCTTCCGTCCGACTTGCCAAAGGTCGTGTTAATTCTAACAATAATATATACGCAGCACCGCAGAAAAAGTTACATGAATATTTAAAAAAGAGCTGGCGGCTGTTCTGTTCGGGGAAGGGATAGGAGCGGTATACCCTGCTTTAGCCTGCGGAATAGCGCAGCGTAGGTTCCGCAGGCTAAAGCAGGGTATAAGAGCGGATAGCCCGGTGGCGCGGCGGCCCCAGGCTATTGGTTTATTATGTGGTAAGCTTATTGGGCCGCCGCGACAGCCCCCCAAAAAAAACAACTACCAGGCGTTGCTTTCCTTGTCGTCGGTTTTGGGCAGAATTAGCGGCGGCAGTTGGCGTTCAACGTAGAGGTCGTTGAAGGCTTGTATCTCTTTAGTGAGGATGTCATTTTTTTCGATCTGGAGGCGGGCCCACTGATCTTGCAGTTCCTGAAAGCGGGTGCGGGCGCCCTGCGTAACGCGGGGGTCGTGGGTATCGATGCGCTCGTGCAGGTCGAGGAAGGCCGCATTGAGGCGGTTGGGGTAGTTGATGGCGTCCTGGTAGGTTTTTTGGCGGGGTTGGGCTACTTTGCTTTCCCAGTCGTTGATGTGGTTGATGATGGCTGTGCCGCGGTTGATCATGTCGGGCTGGCCGATGTACTCCAATTGTTTGGTGATGTTTTCCATTTGGGAGCGCACCTGGCGGAGGGTTTTCAGGGATTGGTGGATTTCGACTACGGCCGCTTCGATATTGAGCAGAATGCGTTGTTGTTCTGCGTATTGGGTTGCTTCAACTTCGGGCAGGCGAGGGTCGGGCAGCACCCGGATGGTTTGTTCCAATTTGCGGTTGCCTATGGACAGGCGACAGGTGTAGTTGCCGGGGGCCACCATGCCGGAGGCGTAGTCGCCCAGCACAAACAGACCGGGGACGTGCATGATGGGGTCGCGCCGGAGATCCCAATAAAATCGATTGAAGCCGGCATTGGAGGTGAGCCTGGGCGGTATGGCCGGCGAGCCCTCGTAGCGCTGGTAGTCGGCCTGAGGTTTATTGCTAAAACGTCGGATGGTGATGTTGTTTTCATCGAGGATAACGAGCTTGACCTCGATGGAGTCGTAGTTGACGGGCAGGCTGT
>CAYOTJ010000696.1:0-2151 GCA_964406855.1 uncultured Saprospiraceae bacterium | reverse complement strand
ATATCGCTAAGCAAACGATAGCTATGGACGTCGTTCGTTACGAAGACCTTGCCTTAAAAAAGACCGCTTTCGATACCACCCGGTTTAAGTTGCAATACCCGGAAGAGTGTTTGTTGTGCGAAATAAGCGCTACGGATGAGGCTACTCTTGCGTATTGTCATGAAAACGATGACATTCAAAAGAATCCCAATCATTATACCTCCATAGCTAAGATGTCGCCCGACGATCTTTATTTGCAGCCTACGCTGAAATTAGTCCATTATTTTCCAGGAGATACCCTCGCCTGGATCAAGCTTTACTTTGTGGATAATGTCAGGGGGCGCAAGATCAGGGCCGTAAAACAAATGGAATGGAGCGGCGGCAGATGGCAGTTGAGTGCAGAAAAATTAGACGCAGACCTGGCTTTTGCCCTATCCGGTATTCGAGACGAGGTACTGGAGGCCATTTTTTTAAGGCAGTATGGAGAAGATCACGAGCTATTCGCTATGCAAGAGGCCTGTTTTTCAGCAGGCGTCTTTAACCTGAGGGCGCTGGCAAAGGCTTATCAGTCGTGGTTTTTGAAAGGAAAAGAGCAGACGGCAATTATTGAAAAATATGGAGAAAATCTTATACAATGAGACCCGCTACCTTGTTGACTATCTTGCTGATATTATCCGCCTTGTTTGCCCTTAACGCGCAAGGGCAGGACTACCTGACCGTTTTTGGAGCCCAAAAGGCAGTCAGAACACAGGTGGTCATGGAGACTTTTGACGAGATGACCATTTATAAAATCAGTTCTTCCATCTATCCTTTCATTGCAGCGGCGGGAGAGGTAAAATCCAGGGTTCCGCCTGTTTTTCAGGAGCTGGCATTGCACTTAGAAAGGAGCTATCCGCCATCGGCGATGACGGAAATAGAGTATATGGTTTGCTACAGGGGTAGGTGCGCCGCTCGCTATAATGTGTCGGCGCCAGAACAGGATTATCTTCGGGGGCGCGTGTACCTCAGCGGTTCGACGCTGAACAGCGCCTCTACGCTAAAGGTGGAAGACATAGCTCGCTTTTTTACCCTAACGGAACTACTCGGCGTGCTGGATATAGCGCATATCGACCAATCGCATGTAAGATGGCCGCTCTTTGAGCCTTGCTATCTCGCTGCTATGGAAAATCGCTTGGATATGCCCTGTTTACTTGAGCAAATGGCTTTACTCACTCCAGCGCAGCGACAAGATTTTCTGAACCGGTTAAAGTTGTAATTGCAGACATGGCTTAACCCCACCGCGCACAGCGCCCAGTTTGAGGCCCGGGCTAGGGATGGAAGCGGTATGGGGCGGCCCCCAAAGGACGCCCCATAATAGCGGACAGCCCGGCCCCGCGCGCCTCGGGCAGTTGCGCTGCGCCCTCGGGCGCTCAGGTGGGTGTGCAGGCGCGCGGGGAAGCCCCCCAAAAAAAGAAAAAAAACACGTAACCAAATTACGCGCTATATGACGCATTTCTTTCGACCCTGGCGGGGATGGCTGCTGTTGCCGGCCCTGCTGCTGCCCATGCTGGTTGCGGGCCAAGGCGACCGGGAGGAGCTCTCGCTGGATTCCTTTTTTGTGTTTACGGCCGTTTCAAAGACGGAGCAGGCCGGCTTTTACCGCTACGATCCGCCGCTGCTGGTGAAGCGGCAACCGCTGAAGACGAGCCAACTGGCGCTGACGTACCCCGAGGAGGTGCTGCTGGCCATGATCTCGGCTACCGACAACACCTGGATGGATTTTGTGGCGGAGGGCGGCGCAGGCCGCTCGATGTACAAACGCGACGAGCATTATCGGGCTATGGCCTCGGCCGGGCCGGATGGGATGTACTTTGAGCTGAGCTGCAAGATGAACTTCCCGATAGAAGGCCGGCCAATGGTGGTGGTGAAGTACTACATCGTAGACAAAGCCAACAACCGCCGTATGCCGGCCGTGATGGCCCTGACGCGCGAAGGCAACCGCTACAAGGCTTCAGCTAAGCCGCTGGATGCAGAGCTGGGCTTTGCGCTGATGTTTTTTAAGGAGGAGGTGCTGGAGGGCCTGTTTTTGCGCAACAACCCGGCTTATGCGGAGTTGTGCGCGCAGGTGGCTACGGGCGGCTACCTCGATATGGGAAAGCTGGGCGGGCTGTACAGCGCCTAGATGAGCGACCC
>CAYOTJ010000695.1:1239-2163 GCA_964406855.1 uncultured Saprospiraceae bacterium | reverse complement strand
GTATTACGGGCAGTGGGCGCCATACCCACGTGGTATTAGAGCAGTTTGCCACCATCCCTTTTGCTGAGGATGTTAAAGCGCGCATCAGGGCCGTTTTTGCTCGTCGGCAGGTTGATTTTCAACACCTGACGCTGCTGAACGCCTGGTTGGGGCGGTTACATGGGCGCCTGGTAGCCGATCAGTTGGCCGGCTGGGGCGTAGCGCCCGAAACCATAGACGCCATTGCCAGTCATGGGCAGACGGTATTCCATGCCCCCCGTATCCTGCACGGCTTAGCCGACTATCCCAATGCCACCCTGCAAATTGCCGATGGCGATCACATCGCCTGGACGACGGGCATCGTCACCCTCAGCGATTTTCGCCAAAAACACGTGGCGGCTGGTGGCGAAGGAGCCCCCTTGGCCGTATATGGCGACTACTACCTCTTTGCCCATCCTTCCGAAAACCGCATCCTGCTCAACTTAGGCGGGATCGCCAATTTTACCTACCTGCCGGCTGGCGCATCGGCTGAAGCGGCGTTTGTTACCGATACCGGGCCAGGCAATACCCTGCTCGACGCCTTAGCACGCCAGGCACTGGGCCAGCCTTACGATGCCAACGGCGCTTTAGCCGCCGCCGGCCGGCCCCATGAAGGGCTTCTGAAAGCCCTCAAAGCCGATCCGTTTTTTGAGGCGCCTATGCCCCGCACTACAGGGCCTGAGCTTTTTAATCTGGAGTATGTAACCCACGCCCGGCAACGAGCCGGGGTTGAAACCCTGAGCGATGCCGACTTAATGGCCACCTTAGTTCGCTTTTCCGCGGAGACAGCCGCTGAAGCCATCTTGCAGGCCGCCGGGGCAGATGGGGTTTATACCGTCTACCTCAGTGGCGGCGGTATGCACAATTCCGCCCTGACGCGGGCGCTACAAAGGCAGTTGCCTCAAT
>CAYOTJ010000695.1:0-1229 GCA_964406855.1 uncultured Saprospiraceae bacterium | reverse complement strand
TTGTTTGCCGTCTTGGCCAACGAGACCTTAGCCGGCGACGGGGCCGGTTTTGGCGGCAGGCCGGGCGTTCCTGCGGTGACGATGGGCAAAATTTCGCTGCCGCGTTAGGTCTCGCATTTATGACCAACTTTTCGCAAGTTAGATACTATAGCTGCTACTTTCAGGTCAATGGTACCGTCTACGATAATGTGCTCTACCAAAATAACGGCGATCTCACTTTTGCTGACATCAGCGGCGGCTCGCCCGTCAGCAGCCCCTATAGCGGCTATGGCGCCGCAACCGCCGACATCAATCGAGATGGCCGCCTCGACCTGGCCGTAGCCAACAGCGGCAATGACGGTAATCAATTATTCATTAATGAAACGCCCCTCGAAGGCCGCCACTGGATAAGCATACGCCTTGAGGGCGTGACAGTCAACAGATCGGCCATAGGCGCAAGAGCTGTAGCCTGGTCGGGCGGGCAGTCGTGGACCGATCAGGTCATCGCAGGCTCCAGCTTTTGCTCGCAGAGCAGCCTCCAACTCCATTTTGCTATTGGAACGGCTACCCGACTCGACTCGTTGATTGTGTACTGGCCCGGGGGCGAATCCGAAACTTTTACTAACTTAGCCGCCGATCAAATACACCACCTCTTGCAATACCCCTGACGGTCGGATGTTGCGCAAACTTATTGTATACTGATTTTTTTACCATAACCACCTTCTAACATGAAACACGCGTTTTGGCCGGCATTGTTAGCCATACTGGCGTTTTTGGGCATACTGGCATCGGGCTGCCGCAAACAAACCTATCCCATAGGGCAATTTCCGGAAGACCAGCTCATCATCGGCGATGGCGGCGGCTTCTCGGGCTTGGACCGGCAGTGGATATTGCTGCCCGGCGGTCAGTTGTTTCAGGGCGACAACCGCAGCGACTCGCTCAAAACCCTGCCCTCACTGAGCGCCGGCAAAACCCGTAGGCTGCTCAAAGAGGCCGATGCGGCCTTTGCTGCGGCCCCGGAGGTTAATCTGCCCGGAAACCGCTACTACTTTATGCGGCGCATTACCGCCGCCGGCGCCAAGTCGATGACCTGGAGCGAAGCCGCTCAGATTACCCCCGAGCTCAAGGCCGATTACGCTCAATTTCGTCAATACATTAATCAACCTGAAAACGAAATCTGATGATGAACTCAACAACCAATTGGGCTTTAGCCCTGATGCTGATGCTTGTACTGCCGGGCGCTGAGCTGC
>CAYOTJ010000694.1:0-2166 GCA_964406855.1 uncultured Saprospiraceae bacterium | reverse complement strand
ATCCTCTACCGCGTCTAAGCGAGTTACTCCCAATTACCCGATAAATTTGGCGTACCCATATTGCCGAATTTAATCGGTTTTTCCGGGTCGTATTTTTTGTCATAGCGGGCAAAGCGCTTATCGGCATAGTAGCCCATAAACACCTTGCGCCGGGCGCCTACTTCTACCACGGGCACTTCCGTGCTCTGATAGTCGATGACATCCGACTGAATGTCGAAGGTAGCGCCGCCGCCATAGGGCACATAGCGAAGCGAGTCGAGACTGGCCGACAGTTTCAGGTTCTTAATGGAGTCGATGGCAGGCAGATAAGTGGTGTCGTAAGTAATCTTTCCTGTAAAGTTGGGGTCGTCGGGGTCGCCGATAACCGCAATCAAGGCAAATTTACCCGTCGTCAGCACATCGCGCAGGGTGTCGAAGTTGTGCGCAAACTCGCCGGTGATGTCTCGGAAAAGCTCCTGGCATTTCCGGATTTCAATCAAGCGGCTTTTGACCGCTTCTTCGCGCACCTTGCGTTCGTTGCTGAACGCAATAGGCTCCTGAATGCTGGCGTATAGAAGATATGCCAAGACAGCAGCAATGAGTAGGAGAATGACGTTTAAGACCAGTCTCATTTTCCGGTTTGTTTTGATACAATAAAAGTTAGTTAACACAAAGCAATTGGCTCGGATAAACTCCTGCCAACTGCGAATGGGCGTAATTTGCGGCGAATATGTAAAATCTCTGCCACATAGCTTTTATTTTTGCGACAGAAATTTTGCCGGACGCAATAATGCCGGTGCTAAAGATGCAATTTTCCTGTCAATTGGTGGGTTGTTATCCCATTTTGGCAAAAAAAAGATCATATTTGATGTCTATTCATATTTTAGCGATAGAGTCATCCTGCGACGACACCTCGGTAGCCGTCATCACCGACGGCGTAGTAAAGAGCAACATTGTGGCAGGCCAGGAGGTACACCAACAGTTTGGTGGCGTAGTACCCGAACACGCATCCCGCGCCCATTTAGCCAATCTCATTCCTACCGTTGATCAGGCTTTACGGCAGGCCGGCCTCACGGCGGCCGACGTCACGGCGGTGGCTTTTACCCGGGGGCCGGGGCTCATTGGTTCGCTCATCGTAGGCGTTTCTTTTGCCAAGGCTTTCGCTTTACCAAGGGGCTTGCCGCTCATTGAGGTACACCATCTTCAGGCTCATGTGCTGGCCCACTTTGCCGAACAACCGGCGCCTGCTTTTCCTTTTTTATGCCTGACGGTGTCGGGGGGGCATACCCAGATTGTGAAGGTCAATGACTATTTAGATATGGAAGTATTGGGCGCCACCCTCGACGATGCTGCCGGGGAAGCCTTTGATAAGACGGGAAAAATGTTGGGCCTGCCCTACCCTGCCGGCCCCCACATCGACCAATTGGCCCGGCAGGGAGCGCCCCGGTTTACTTTTCCGGAGCCCCAGATTCCGGGGTTGGATTTTAGCTTCAGCGGCTTAAAAACGTCGGTGCTCTATTTCATTCAGAAGCAAACGCGGGAAAACCCGCTCTTCATTCAGGAAAACCTGGCTGATTTATGCGCTTCTGTGCAGGCGCGCATTGTATCCATTCTGCTCAACAAGCTGACATTGGCTGCCGGCCAAACGGGGATAGACGAGATCGCCATCGCCGGCGGGGTATCGGCCAATTCTGCCCTGCGGGAGGGACTGGAGGATTTGGGCCGACGCCGGGGCTGGAAGACCTACATCCCGGCGTTTCAATACTGCACTGACAATGCGGGGATGATTGGCGTAACGGCCTATTACAAATATTTAGCGGGCCAGTTTAGTCATCAGCAAGCTGAGCCCAAAGCCCGTATTGATATGACAACGGATTCCTTCTGAGCGCGTTATGCCGAGCATGTCGCGCATCGGCAGGTTTGGCGTACAGGGCGCTCGGATAACCACGGCGGTCTATGCCTGTAAAAACGCGCATCCCGGCCTCTGGCAGATTGCCAGGAGCCGGGATGTATTTCTTTTCAGGCTGCCTTTGCGGCTTATTGAAAGGACGCGATCAGCTTCTTCTTCATTTGCTCGAATTCTTCTTCTGAGATGACGCCGGCTTCGCGGAGCTGCCCCAGTTCACGGAGGCGGGCCAGTACGTCTGTTTCGGCGGGCGCCGCGGCAGGTTCAGCGGCGGCTGGAGG
>CAYOTJ010000693.1:0-2170 GCA_964406855.1 uncultured Saprospiraceae bacterium | reverse complement strand
ATATGTTATCCTGAGGGAGTGGACGGTATCCGACTCCTGCGGCAATACCACCCGGGCCGTACAGCGCATCGAAGTGGCAGACGATACCCCCCCGACCTTCACGGTGCCGGCCGATGTAACCATCCCCTGCGGCGTAGATCCCGAGGACCTGACCATCACCGGCGATGTTACAGATACCTCAGACGACTGCGGAGGCCCGGTGGAGGTGTTCTATACCGACATGGTGATGGCCGGCGCCTGCGACGACGAGCGCGTCATACAGCGCACCTGGCGCGCCAGCGACGTATGTAGTAATACCAGCGGCAAAATACAACGCATCCGAATAGCCGACGACCTGGGCCCTAACTTCAACGTGCCGGCCGACATCACCGTCGACTGTTCGGAGGCCGAGGATTTGGGTATTACGGGCCAGCCCTCCAACGTGACCGACGACTGCGATCCTGCGCCGGTGGTTACTTATTCCGACGTGGTTGTGCCGGGCGCTTGTGTGAACAGCTACGTCATCCGGCGCACCTGGAACGCCCTCGATCGCTGCGGCAACTTCACGGAAATTGAGCAAATCATCACGGTTGAAGACCAGCAGGACCCCGTATTTGGCCAACTGCCCCAGTCGGTAGTCATCAACTGCGGCCAGGATACCGATGTAAGCCAGTTGTTCGACAACTGGGTAGCCCAACGCGCCGGCGCCGATGCGGAAGACAACTGTACGGAAGAAGCCGACCTCGTGTGGGAACTCTACAACCAGGGCTCCAACAACGCCCCCTCCCTGCCGGCGCTCAACTGCGGCGGCATGGGCGACACCATACTGATGCGCACCCTCGACGTCATCGTAGTGGATGAATGCGGCAACCGCGACTCCGCTACGGCTTCGTTCATCGTGATCGATGAAGAAGCCCCTGAGCTAAGCCAGTGCCCGGCCGGCCTGATGGTAGCCACCGACCCCGGCCAATGCAATGCGGTGGTCACTTTGGCGCCGCCGCTGATTGAGGACGCCTGCGCTTTGGGCACGCTGGCGGAGAACCTGTCGGGTAGCGTCCTCATTACCTCCAATGCCGGCCCCGGGCAAACCGGCGATACCCCGGCCAACCCCATACAGTTTGCCCTGCCCGTAACCCAACCCTTGCCCATCAATGCCGCCGGCCCCGGCGAATTGACCCTACTGCTGAGCAATGCCGATGCCGAAGCGGCTGAAGAGTACTTCTTAGTATACGGAGAGGATGGCAGCCTGCTGGGCCGCACCGGTCGCAGCAGCGTACAGTGCGGCAGCAGCGATACGACGCTGGCCATAAGCATAGCCCAGCTCAATGCCTGGACCACCGACGGCGTAGTGATGCTGCGACTTGAGCCCTTTATCCCTTCAGGGCTTCCGGGGCGTTTTGCCATTAATGCCATTTGTACGCCTCCTGGCGCCGTATCCGTCAATCTGAGCTTCCCCGTCAACCAACTCAGCCCGTTGCAATTTGGTTATCGCATCGACGGCGGCGCTATAAACAATGTACAGGTGGGCGCTTCGCCTACGCTCACGCTGAGCCAGGGTAGCCACATGGTTACTTATGTGGCTACCGACTGCGCAGGCAACCGCGATAGCTGCAGCTTTAACGTAGCCGTGGAAGACCGGGAGCCGCCCGTACTCTCCTGCCCACCCAATACGACGGTAAATGTAGCGGCCGATTCGTGCGTGGCTACCCGGCCCTTGGCGCTGCCCTTAGGCATCACCGACAACTGCGGCGCGTATAATCTCTACGACCAGCAGCAGCCAGCCACCCCTGAAGCCGCTTTTATTACTTTCTCTTTCGACCCCAACCTCAACGAGTACTTAGCCGAAGACAAAACCTTCCTCTTCCAGAACGTAGCCGCCAATGCATACGGCAACGTCACGTTGGAGGTTGAATATTTGGGCGATTTCAGCTCCAACGGCGCTTTCTTCTCCGTAACCGGCGACGATGACAGCGCGCTGGGGCAAACGGCCCTCAACACAGCCAACTGCACGACGGCCGGCCAGTTATCCCTCAGCATACCGGCATCGGTGTTCAATGGCTGGGCCGCCGACGGGGAAGTTCGCTTCAGGGCGTTACCCAACGACATCACCGTACCGCCCGGCGTACCCGGCGACGGCATCAATCCCTGCGACCCCGGCATGGTGAATGCCAACGGCGACAATGACGGAAGC
>CAYOTJ010000692.1:850-2173 GCA_964406855.1 uncultured Saprospiraceae bacterium | reverse complement strand
GAGGTAGGGCGCGTGATTGTGGGGCAGCACGAGTTTGTCGATTTGCTGCTGGCGGCCCTCCTCGCCGGGGGGCATGTGCTGGTAGAAGGAGCGCCCGGCATAGCCAAGACCCTCACGGCCAAACTGCTGGCTCAAACCTTGGATACAGGCTTCTCCCGCATACAGTTTACCCCCGATCTTATGCCCAGCGATGTGGTGGGCGCTACGGTTTTTAACCTCAAAACCTCGGAGTTCATTTTCAACCCCGGCCCCATTTTCTCCAACATCATCCTCATAGATGAAATCAACCGGGCTCCGGCTAAAACCCAGTCGGCCCTGTTTGAGGTCATGGAGGAATACCAAGTTACCGTCGACGGCAAAACCCATGCCTTGGGCAGCCCTTTCTTCGTGATGGCCACCCAAAACCCCATAGAGCAGGAAGGCACCTACAAACTGCCCGAGGCCCAGCTCGATCGCTTCCTCATCAAGATCAATGTAGGCTACCCCTCGCTCGATGAAGAAAAGACCATCTTGCGCCGCTTTAGCTCCAACTTTACGATGGCCAGAGAGGCGCAGATGGCGCGGGTGCTCAGCCCCGAGCGCATCGCCCACTGCCGCAGCTTGGTCGAGCAGGTGTACATCCGCGAGGAACTGCTCGACTACATCGCCGCAATGGTGCACGAAACCCGCGAAAACGCCGATATTTTCCTCGGCGCCTCCCCTCGCGCTTCGCTGGCTATGCTCAAGATGACCAAGGCGATGGCCGCCTTGCAGGGCCGCGACTTCGTAACCCCCGACGACGTGCGCCATGCCGCTTATCCGGTGCTCAACCATCGCATCATCCTCAGCCCCGAGCGGGAAATGGAAGGTTATACCACCCGCAGCGTAGTGGAGGAAATTATCCGTAAGGTGGAGGTGCCCCGCTAACGCAGGCCTAAATTTTTAGGATTCGGCAGGCGCTTGGGCGTTTCGCAATTTTTGGCTACCTTTACCCTTCGTTCAGGGAGGCATATTATTATGAGCAATTTCGTCGTATCGGCCCGCAAGTACAGACCCCAGCGTTTTGAAGACGTGGTGGGGCAGGAACACGTTTCCCGCACCCTCAAAAATGCCCTTCAAAGCGATCACCTGGCGCAGGCGTTCCTCTTTTGCGGCCCCCGAGGCGTAGGCAAAACCACCTGCGCCCGCATCTTGGCCAAGATCATCAACTGTCAGAACCTCGACTCCGACTACGAGCCCTGCAACCAATGCGAAAGCTGCCGCGCCTTCAATGAAAACGCCAGCTTTAACATCACCGAACTCGACGCCGCCTCCAACAACTCCGTCGAGCACATCCGGTCGCTC
>CAYOTJ010000692.1:0-840 GCA_964406855.1 uncultured Saprospiraceae bacterium | reverse complement strand
GCAGGTGCGCTTTCAGCCCCAACAAGGCAAGTACAAGGTCTTCATCATCGACGAGGTGCACATGCTCTCTCAGGCGGCCTTTAATGCCTTCCTCAAAACCCTCGAAGAGCCGCCGCCTTATGCCATCTTCATCTTAGCGACTACCGAAAAGCACAAGATCATTCCCACCATACTCTCCCGGTGCCAGATCTTCGACTTTCGTCGCATACAGCCGCCCGACATTGTGGCGCACCTCAACCAAATATGCGATAAAGAAGGCATACAGGCCGAGCCCGACGCCTTGCACATCATCGCCCAAAAGGCCGATGGCGCTCTGCGCGACGCCCTGTCGATCTTCGACCGCATCGTCTCCTTTTCCGGAAAGCGCATCACCTACGAAGACGTTATCTCCAACCTCAACGTCCTCGATTACGACTATTTCTTCCGCGTCACCGATGCCCTGCTGCTCGAAGACATCAGCCGCATGCTGCTCATCTTCGACGATGTGCTGCGCAAAGGCTTCGACCCCGACCTCTTCATCAATGGTTTAGCCGAGCACCTGCGCAACCTGCTGGTGTGTAAAGACGAACAAACCTTGATGCTGCTCGATACCGGCGATAACCTCCGCGAGCGCTACCGGCAGCAGGCTCGCCTCAGTCCGGCGGCTTTCCTGCTTACGGCCCTCAACATCGCCAACGACTGCGACATCAACTTCAAACACGCCCGCAACAAACGACTCCATACCGAAATGGCCCTCGCCAGAATGGCCAGCATCGGCCGGGCCCTGCACATGGCGTCGCCCTTCGCCGAGCCTGAAAAAAAAAATCCTGAGCTGAGCGCCCCGCCGCCGCCGCCCCAACC
>CAYOTJ010000691.1:0-2177 GCA_964406855.1 uncultured Saprospiraceae bacterium | reverse complement strand
GCAAAAACTGATGCAATTTACACCCTCTGCCCGTAATATGACGTCTCTACCGGCTTTCCGGCTAAACCCTGAATGAGTTGACTAAAAGCCTTTTCAAAGGTTGTTTTTTTATCATCTCAAAGATAATCAGTATTTTATTTTAAATGCAAGAAAGGTTGACTTTTAGGCATTGCCGGCATTTAAAGCCTTAAATACAAATGCAAATATATAGATTTGTATATGTTTTGCAAATAAAAACTTCTCTTTTTTTCAAAAAGTATACTTTTTGCCCGGCAGAGTAGGGGTGTGCGGTATATTCGCAGGCCAATTTATGGGAGGCTGGCCACCATTTGTTGTCGTCTGTGTTTATTCTTCCCGAAAGGGGTGTCGCTGAACCCAGTTGGCCTCGGGCGCCAGCCAGGCGGTGAGCGGCGTAGTCAGTTGGGTAGCAGCCAGGTGCAGGGCCGGGCGGCGAAGTCGCATCCATACGGGCGCCCACTCGGGCTCGGCGCCTACAGAGCTTTTAATCTCCAGGGCTGTTCGGGCAAAAACGATGCGTTCAACGCCGGATTGGATACCCGCATCTACCAGATCGTACAGCATGTTCAGGTAGAGCTGGTAGTGGGCGTTCATTGCTCTGGAGAACCCTATAAAGTGGGCGTCCATCTCCTGATTTTGAAGCAAAGCCGTACAAAACCCGATCAGCTTCCCTTCCCGGAAATATCCCCACAGCCGGAACGTATTTGGGAAAGCTGCTTTCAGGCCTGCAAAATATCCCTGATGCACGTGTACGGCATTGAAGTCGGCGTCAGAAATTACCTCTTCATAGTAAGCCAGTAGTTGAGGGGAAAGGGCAACGATTTCGCTATGGTTCAATTCGCGGCGCTCAATTCCATCTAACTTTTTGCGCGCTCTTCTAACCCTCACCCTGTACTTGGAACTCATGGCCTGAATGTAGCCATCGAAGTTCTTCCACTCTGGCTGAACGTGAAGCGTCATATTGGGCTGCATGGGCAGAGGCAGAAAGCCTGCGGCTTTCCAATCCGAATCCGTGCCTGACGGTTCCTTAGCCAATAAGGCCTCTATGCGTATGCCTTTTTGACCCAAGTGGGCTGCCAAGGCTTCTAACGCCATAGCTGTTTGTGTCGGCGAAAGGGGAGCTGGAGCATTAAAGCCATGCGGCCCTGTGGCCAGTAGTTGACCGCCTACCAGCACCCCGCATGAAATACAAGAGGCCAGTTGTTTTCCCAGCCCACTCCAAGAACGGCGCCAAACGTTCTGCTGCTGATCAGGGGTAGCCAGTTTGAGCTGCCGGGCAGCAGAAAACCGGAACTGTTGAACCACCATGCCTGCCTTAGGCCATCCGTGGTGAAAGAAAAAGAGCAATCCTGTTTTAATGCCTTGCGGCGGGTATTTTTCCAGCAACTGTAGATAGGCGGGCGAAAGAAACGCACTCTGCTTATGGCCGCCCAAATGGCACCATTGCTGCCAACTAAGCTCATCGGGAGATTCGTCGTATTCCAGATGCCAGCCATCGGCTAAATCAATTACCGGGCGTCGGGTGCGTGCCGAGGCCGACACAGGCGCCAAGGTACGCGTAGGATTGCGAGGACAGAGCCCTGAAAGCATGTTTTGGGTGATAGCCGTGAGCAATAGTTCCATAAACAGGATTGGCTGTCATGAAAATAAAATGGTAAACAGGGCGAAACCAAATATGGTTGTGGTTGCAACTAAAAACGCTCTGTTTATTTTTTTACCCACTTATTCACTTCGCGCAGGGCATATTGCTCGTCCTCCCATCGGATGAATTCCGTCACCCCCGCTCCTTTATAAGCCATAAACCATTGCTCTATGATGAGTTTAGCCTGGTCGTACCGCAGCATAAAATCTATAAAATTTTGCGCTTTCATCACCCTGAGCGATTCGTCGGCCGGCACGGCAATGATTTTGGTGTCTTCTTCGCCCCGGTCTTTCAACAGGAGCGCCCCTATGGGCAGGGCCTTTACAACGGCGCCGGTAGGCATGCTTTCGGCAATGAGGAGCACATCCAGCGGGTCGCCGTCGCCTCCGCGGCTCTTCTCCATTAAGGTGCCGGCGATGAAACCATAATTGCCGGGGTAGGGCAGGAAATCTATAATCCTGGTTTGGCCGTCTATGCTGTCGTTGAAAAATTTATCCGCAGCGGCATCGTATTCAAA
>CAYOTJ010000690.1:0-2183 GCA_964406855.1 uncultured Saprospiraceae bacterium | reverse complement strand
GGCTGGTCGTCGGAGACCCCATAACGGGGCCAGGCTTTGGGTTGTTGGCTGGCCAGGTCGTGGGTGTGCAAGCCATTGAGGGCCTGGATGAGGCGTTCGACGGCGGCGGCATTGGCTTCTACGTTGATGAGCTCGCGGGAGGCAATCCAGCGGTCGTCGACGGGCAGCAGGCTGAATGTTTCTTCTTCACCGGGCGGATCGATGTCGATGCCGATGAGATTTTTGGCGTCGATGCGCAGCAGGGTAGCCTGAAAGACGGGGTTGCGGGAGCGCTCCCACCATTGGTAGGCGCCATACAGCAGCAGGGCCAAAGAGAAGAGGATGACGACGCGTTTATTCATGGACGGATAAAAGGGCTGGGTCGGATAAAAAAGCTTGGAGGCGGGTCATGGCCCGGCCGCGGTGGCTGATGCGATGTTTGGCCTCGGAGGCCATCTCGGCAAAGGTGAGCCCTAAGCCCTCGGGTTCAAATACGGGATCGTAGCCAAAACCGCCATCGCCGCGCGGGGCTTCGGCGATGCGGCCTTCCACGATGCCCTCAAAGAGCCATTCGCGGCCGTCGAGGATGAGGGCGATGACGGTTCGGAAGCGGGCCGATCGGTCGGGATTGCCCTGGAGGTTGGTCAGCAGCAGGTTCATGTTGGCCTGGGGGCTGCGGGCTTCGCCCGCATAGCGCGCGGTGATGACGCCGGGGGCGCCGCCCAAGGCGTAAACTTCTAAGCCGGTATCCTCCGAGAAGCAGTTGCAGCGGAAATGATCCCAGACGTAGCGGGCTTTCTGCAGGGCGTTGCCTTCGAGGGTATCGGAAGTTTCGGGCAGCTCTTCGCGGCAGCCGATGTCGGTCAGGCTCCGAAAGCGATAAGCCTGGCCCATGAGTTCCTGAACCTCGCGTATCTTATTGGTGTTATTGGTAGCAAATACAATTTCCTGCATGGCGCATAGCGTTTGCGACAAAGGTAAACAAACGAAAAAACCAAACAAATGGCACGGATAGGATTGTTGCCTTTCCTACTACAATTGCTCTTCTCCTGCGCGCAGGGGCAATCGGCTAATCGGTTGGGCCACTGCGATTCGCCGGCTTTCGACCGCAAGGTCGGCGGCATGTTGCGCTTTGATGTGCCTGCGGTGGACGTCGACTCGGTGCGCAACTCGCCGGGGCGGTATCTGCTGTTGGATGCGCGGGCGGAACGCGAATACCAGGTAAGCCATCTGCCGGGCGCGCGCTGGGCAGATTATCCGGGCCCCCGGCGCGAAGCGCTGGCGGGCGTATCGCTCAACCAGCCTATTGTGGTGTATTGCTCCATTGGTTATCGGTCGGAGCACGTTGCCCGAAATTTGCGCGAGCAGGGCTACACAAACGTATCCAACCTTTACGGCAGCATTTTTGAGTGGGCCAATAGGGGCTACCCGCTCGAAGACGGCGCCGGTCGACCTGTGAAGCGGGTGCATGGCTACAACGCCTCCTGGAGCCAGTGGGTGACCAACCGGGCCTACGAGCGGGTGATTGATTAGCTATGCTGCGCACTGGCAGGTTTTGCCAAGATTTCTATTCCTCCATCTTGCCCGTGCTGAGCGTTATGAAGGCTGCGTCGACGCGGCCGCCGAGCGGCGGATTGAGTTTGCGCAGCTTCAGCCGGATGCCCTTTACCTGATCGAAATGGTCTTCGATGCGGTCGAGGATGCGCTGGGCTAAGGTTTCGATGAGCTGGGCGGGCTCGCGCATTTCGGCCTGTATCAGGAGGAAGAGGGTTTCGTAATTGACGGTTTTATAGAGGTCGTCGTTTTCGACGGCCTTGTCGGTATCGACGGCTACGGCTACATCTATGACAAATTCGTTGCCCAAGAGTTGCTCTTCAGGATAAAAACCGTGGGGGCCGCGCAGCCGGATGCCTTCAAGTCCGATAATTGCCATACGTGTGTTTTGCGGCAAAGGTAGGGAATGTTGAAAAGTGAAAGGCTGGGTTATTGTGTAAAATGCTTACCTTCGTTGCGCAAAGGCCGGCGTGCTGCCGGTTGTGTCTTTTCGGAAAAATAACGATATGCGGGAATTGTTCAACGGTTGGATGGGCGATGCGCAAAACGAACGCCATCGGGATATTGTGAAAGGCTTGTGGCGCCTGCTGTTTGCAGGGCTTATCGGCGTTGTGCTGATCTTCGTCATTTTGTCGTTCACCCGCCTGCCG
>CAYOTJ010000689.1:0-2185 GCA_964406855.1 uncultured Saprospiraceae bacterium | reverse complement strand
ACACCCTTAAAACCCTTAACACCCTTAAAACCCTTAACACCCTTAAAACCCTTAACACCCTTAAAACCCTTAAAACCCCGCATCTCCACGTCGCTGCGGAGCCGCGTGAGGGGGTGCAGCGGTATGCGCTCGTTTACCCGGAAGAGCGTAGCGAAGACGCGGCGACCCCCGGCCCTTAGGTAATCCTGCCCGATTCGCCAGGGTATAGCGCCAAAAGGGCCGGGGGGCACGCCCAAATGCTCAACCTCATAGCTTTGGAGAACGATACATGGCAAACGGATGACAAAAATCAGGGCGCTTTTGGCAGCTAAAAGCCGTATTTTTGTTGTTGTATAATGCAAAGACTAAAAAACAGGAATGTATGACCAGATTGTTAGCTTGGGGCATAGGCGCCGCTGTGGCGGCCGCGCTTACTTTCTCTGCCTGCCAAAATGACGATACCACTGCCGATAAGAGCGAGGTAAAGCTCAACTTTTACAGCACTTACGACGGGGCGCCGCTGGTGATGTACAGCACCGTTTACGACTATCCGGAGGGCATAAAGATGAAGGCCCAATTGTTTCAATACTATGTCTCTGACATAGAGTTGGTGCAGGCCAACGGCGAGGCGGTGCGGCTGTCGGAGATTGAGCTGATCCAATTTGGCGACGACCTCTCCGAGCAGCAGGCGCGCGACGGTTATACCCTTACTTTTACGGACGTGCCGGCTGGGCAATACGAGCGCATCCGGTTGGGGTTGGGCGTAAACCCGGCGCTGAATGCTACCCAACCTGGCAACTACGCCCCCAACCACCCTTTGAGCGACAATTACTGGTCGTGGGCGCTGGGCTACATCTTTTCTAAGATTGAGGGCGTAGCCGATGTGGATAGCGACGGGGTTTTTTCGGAGAAACTCACTTACCATACCGGCGCAGATGCCTTGTATCGGGTGCTGGAGTTTGATGGGCCTTTTGTAGTGCCTACCGACGGCAGCGACCTGAATATAGACTTTGAGGCAGACCTCAAAGACGTACTTGTGAATGGCAATCGCTTTGTTGATTTCCGAATCCCGGAAGATACTCAGGATCACACCATTGATGAGAATCTTTACGGGTTTATATGGGAAAATTTAGCGGATGCCTTGCGCCTGAAGCAATAGCTTTAGCGTGGCTTCATCAGGTTTACGCGGGCAGGTTTTGTGCATAGATGGCCGGGTTATGTCACGGGCTTTGCACAGTACCTGCCTGTGCGCAGTATTGCTACTAAGATGCAGATAACGACAAATAGGGGCTGGAAGGGCTTGGCTGTGGCACTAACGATGGCCGGTATATTGGCGGCCTGCGCCCGCTTTGCGCATAGTGGCGACCTCAGTCAGTTGCCTTACCAACCGCATCCGGCGCCGTGGGCGGATCCGCCGGGCTTTGTGCGGATGGATATTCCTGCCGACAATCCGCTGACGGAGGAGGGGATTGCGCTGGGGCGTGCTTTGTTTTACGATCCCATTTTGTCGTTCGACAGCACCTTCAGTTGCGGCAGTTGTCATCAGCCGGCGCGCGCCTTCACCGACGCCAAGTCGAAGAGCGTGGGGATGCGGGCGCGCGTGGGGCGGCGGTCGTCGCCTTCGTTGCTGAATGTGGGCTACTTATATAAAGGACTGTTTTGGGATGGCCGCAGCCCTCATCTGGAAGACCAGGCGCTTCATCCTGTGGTCGATAGTTTGGAGATGGGTTACAACTGGGAGGTCATTGAGGAGCGGCTGCGCAATCATCCCGACTATCCGCAGCGCTTTCGCGCGGCTTTTGGCATTGAGCGCCGCCGGGAGATCGACCGCCGGTTCACGACCCGCGCCCTGGCGCAGTTTCAGCGCACGCTGCTAAGCTACAACAGCAAATTTGACCGGGTGATGCGCCGGGAAGATGAATTTACGGCCAATGAAAAGCGGGGATGGACGATCTTTTTCGACGCCGCTCAGGACATGCCCAACTCGGAATGCAACCACTGCCACATTGATCCGCTGTTTACCGATTTGTCTTTTGCCAACAACGGGCTCGACCCCGCGCCTACCTTGGCGGAGTTTCCCGATGCGGGTCGGGGGGGCATTACGGGGCTAAAGCCGCATAATGGGCAGTTTAAGGTGCCTACCCTTGTTCCTTAACCCAATTTGCGCCTGCCGCCGACCCCTTCCGTTTAGATCTGGGTGGCGGCC
>CAYOTJ010000688.1:0-2191 GCA_964406855.1 uncultured Saprospiraceae bacterium | reverse complement strand
TTATGCTATGGATGTACTCGTTGCAACAGTTATTTGCACGGGTCTTTACCTTCTTTCAGCTTATGCCTACGGTTATTTTTCAAGATTTGGGCCGCATGGCCTACCAGCAAGCCTGGGACTACCAAACCGAGCTGCACCGCGAGCTGGTACAGCGCAAATTGGCCAACCAGCAAGCCCGCAAAGATGACCTGCCCCTCGAAGCGCAGCGCCATTACCTGCTCTTTTGCGAGCACCCCCCTGTGTATACCTTAGGCAAAAGCGGCTCGGTCGATCACCTCCTCCTGCCCGAAGACGAACTGCTACGCCAGGGCTTCTCTTTTTTCAAAATCAACCGGGGCGGCGACATCACCTACCACGGCCCCGGCCAGATTGTGGGCTATCCCATCTTCGACCTCGACGAGTTCTTCACCGACGTACACCGCTATGTGCGCTACATCGAGGAGGCTGTCATCCGCACTTTGGCAGAATACGGCATTGAAGCCATACGCGTACCCGCCTATACGGGCGTGTGGCTGCCCGCCACCCCTACCCTGCCCCTGCGCAAGATCTGCGCCATTGGCGTACACCTCAGCCGCTGGGTGAGTATGCATGGCTTTGCTTTCAACATCAACACCGACCTCAGCCACTTCAACCACATCGTACCCTGCGGCATAGCCGATGCCGACAAGGCCGTCACCAGCTTGGCCGTCGAGCTGGGCAGCCCCGCCGATACCGCCGAGGTAAAGCAAAAATTAAAGCAGCATTTTGCACAGCTTTTTGGCTTTGATTTTGGCTAACAATCACTTATCTTTGCGCGCCTTTCTTGAAAAGGCGCCAAACGCGACAGTAATTATGAAAAAAGACATCGAGCTGCGTAAGGTCGAAGACCTTATCATAGCCATCGTACCGCCTGAGGCCGGGCCCGAAAGCGAGCTGTGGGACGTCTTTCTCATCAACCTAAAAGATACCCCCATCGACAATGTGCTCATCAGCTCCAGCGGCTACGGCGAGATCGACGGGGAGATGCGCCGCACCACTACCCTGCGCTACTTCTACGAGCAGATTGGCGCGCTGGAAGTAGTGCCCATCGAGCCCATACAGTCGGCCCTGTTTGACCTCACCAACGAATACTGGATCAGCTTTAACTTCGAGGAATATATGTACGACCGCCGCTTTCTCTTCGTCAGCGGCAGCATCCACCCCATGCATTTCAGCACCATCCCCTTCATCGACCGCAAGGGCGTGATGATGCGCTAACCCCCCACTCTGCTCAAAACCAAATGAATCAGGAAACTCGCCCCAAAAAAGTAGCCGACTCCCGCACCGTTATGACCGAATTGGTGATGCCCAACGACACCAACCCCATGGGCAACCTCATGGGCGGCAATCTGTTGCACTGGATGGACATGGTGAGCGGCGTATGCGCGGGCAAGCATTGCGAAGCCCACGTGGTAACGGCCTCCGTTGACCACGTATCATTTGAAAACCCCATCCGCAACGGGGAGGTCGTCACATTAGAGGCTACCGTCACCCGGGCCTTCCGCACTTCGGTAGAAGTGATGGTTGAGGTATTTGCCGCCGATATGAAGGGTCACAATCCGCGCCGCTGCAACCACGCCTACTTCACTATGGTAGCCCTCGACGAGATCAATGGCAAACCCCAACCGGCGCCCCAGGTCATTCCGCTTACCGAAATAGAACAGCAGCGTTATGAAAGCGCCCCACGCCGCCGCGAGATGCGCCTCATCCTCAGCGGCCGCCTTCGGGTAGAAGATGCCTCGGCCATCAAAGCGCTGTTCGAGCAGCGATAGCCGCATAAAAAATATGAGCCATCCTGCTCGTCGCAAGATGACTCATACGTTCCAAAGAAACGACTATAAAAGATGGTACCCGGGACGGGGCTTGAACCCGTACGACCGCAATGGTCACAGGATTTTAAGTCCTGCGTGTCTACCGATTCCACCACCCGGGCTCGTTTCCGGCGGGGCAAATATACAAAAAAAGCAATTCGCCCCTCCTATGGTTCCCTTTTTCGGTTAATTTTTACACATAGCCTTTGGCCTGCAACTGAAACAGCTCGGCGTAGCGCCCGCCTAAGGCTACCAGTTCTTCGTGGCTGCCCAATTCCAGCACGCCTCCGTTTTCCAACACTAAGATGCGGTCGGCCATGCGCACCGTCGAAAAGCGATGGGAAATCAGCACGGCCATCTTC
>CAYOTJ010000687.1:0-2199 GCA_964406855.1 uncultured Saprospiraceae bacterium | reverse complement strand
GCAAAAAAAAGGTTCCCTGGGTTTATCGCACGAGGGTTATGTGGCCTGAAATTTGGGTGGTTTGGCCGTTGGTCCAGCGGAGCTCTGCGTAGTAGACGTAGGCGCCTGAGGGGGCGGGTTCGCCTTGGGCTTTGCCGTCCCAGCCTACGGAGGGCTCGTTGGGGGGGAGGTCGGCGCGTTCGTATACGGCGCCGCCCCAGCGGTTCATGATGCGCATAACGGTTACGCGCTCCAGGGCTGGGCCGGCTTGTACAAAGAGGCGATCGTTGACGCCGTCGTCGTTGGGGGAGAATGCGGTGGGAAGGTAGGCGCGGCCGAGGAATACAACGCGTATGGTGATGCTGTCGGTGGCGGTGCAGCCGTTGGCGTCGCGGACGATGGCAGTATAGCGGGTTGTTTCATTGGGGGCTACCAGGGCTGAGTTGCAACCTGCGCAATTGGGCAGGGCGGGCGACCACAAGATGGTATCGATGAGGCCAGGATCGAGGGTGGCGAGCACCGACAGGCGGACGCTCTCGCCCAGCTCAATGAGGTCGTTGGGAGCGGTGAGGGTGACGGTAAACTGAGCGGGGCTGGGCAATTCGCCTTCGAGTGAAGTTTGACAGCCGGCGGCATCTTGTACCGTGATGGTGTAGGCGCCGGGGGGCAGGTTTTCGAAGGAGGGATCGCCGCCGAAGGCGCCGGAATTGAGGGCGTACATATAGGGCTGCGTTCCGCCGGAAGGAGCGTTGACGGCGATGATGCCGCTATTGGGATCGAGGCAGCCGGCGGGGGTAATGGACAGGTTGGCGCTGACGGTAGCGATGAGGGAAGCGACGGTCACATCATCCTGAGCGCTACAACCCGTAAGGGTGTTCTCTACGCGGAGGGTGTAGAGGCCGGGGGCGTCGGCCGTCCAGTTGGTCGTGCTACCGTTGTGCAGGGGCTGGCCGTCGAGGGTCCAGGTGTAGCGCAGGTTGGGGTCGCCGGCGCTTTGGGCCGTGAGCTGAGTAGTGGGCTGATTGCAATCGATGACAGCATCGGGGCCTGCCTGGGCTACGGGGTTGGGGTTGACGGTGACTACAATTTCATTCTGGGCGTCGGGGCAGCCTGCCTGCCCTGCTACGGTATAGCGGAAGCGGTAGGCGCCGGCGGCGAGCCCGGCTAAGGTGAGGTTGGCATTGGCTGCATTGAAGGCGCTGCCGGCGGGGGTGGCGGATATGTCCTGCCATTGGCCGCCGGAGGTGGCGCCGGTCATCAGGCCGAAAAGGTTAAGCACGCCGGTGACGCCCTGGCAGATGCGCTGCTCGGGTACGGCAGGGCCGGCGCTGGGCGGGGCTGCTATGTTGATCGACTGGGTAGTTTGACGGTTACAGACGCCGAGGGTTACCTCATAGACAATCTGGTGGGCGCCGGGTGCGAGATCAGCGGGATTGAAGGAAGTAAAAGGTTGGCCGTCGACGGTCCATTGGCCGCCGGGGGTAGCGCCGGTAGCCAGCCAGGTATTTGGATCGGAGGGGGCTGCATTTTGGCAGATGGCCGCCGGGGCTGTAAAGGCGGCATTGAGCTGCGCCACCTGCACGACGGTGGAGTCGGCGGCAACACATATCTCGCGGAAGCTTATATCGTCGAGGGCAAAGTCGTTGCCGGCAGGGGTGAGGTTGACGTTGACGATGCATATTTCGGCGGAGACGGTATTGCCGGAGTTCCATTGCGCCATAAACTGCCGCCATTGGCAGGTAGCAGAGATGGCGTTGAAGGGTGAGCCCAGCAGGACGCCGTTGATGCTGAATTGTAGGCGGGCGGGGTTTTGGCTGGTTACAGAAGTAACCCAGGCGCTGAAATCGTAGTCGGTATTTGGGTTGACGGTAATGGTTTGGCACCATACGTCGTTGGTGACTCCCGAGGCATTGACGACCATCATGAGGCCGTTGCCTGTGGTGTGGTCGTTGCAGTCGGCAAATTGGGTATGTGTGGCGCCGGCGTCGTTAACTACAACATATCGGCCTTCCTGAGTGAGCGGCCCGAGGGAGCCGGAGGTACCCAGTTGGTAGTCGCTGGTGAAGCCTGTGTTGCCCTGGCTGAAATCGCCGTTGATGATGAGGTTGGTGGGCGACAGGCTGCGCACTGTGACGGTATAGGTGGCGGAGGCGGTTGCATTGACGGTGGTATTGGCCGTATTGGGGTTGGCAACGCCTGTGGCGGGCGTCCATTGTACGC
>CAYOTJ010000686.1:0-2200 GCA_964406855.1 uncultured Saprospiraceae bacterium | reverse complement strand
CCACGGGGTAAATCGGGCCATACCGCCACCACGTCCTCGCTATGCTCGGCCGGGTGAAAATCAGACTTCTTACGGGGTGTATCAAGTGGTTAATTGCATTTTTCAAGCAAAAAAGTGGGTTGTTCTCTGCTTTTTCGTTTGAAAAATGCGATATTGTGCACCAAATGACCAGCGAATGAAAAGGGATATCTATGAGCCCGCACCGCGAACAAGGGTGGATGACAAACATTCCTCTCTACGCCATCAACACGGTCAGTTAGCTGCCTATTTCTGTTCACTGCTCGCTGTGTTTGGACCAGGGGGTGCAGCGGTATGGCGGCGCGCACAGCCGACCCCAAGGGAGGCTGTGCGCGCCGCCATAATAGCGGAACACCCGGCGCCGCGCAAGATGATGAAGGAGTAGATGCTATGCGGCGGGGCCCAAAAAAGGATCATCTGCAATGGCTGGGCGACAGATGGAGGGCGTCACTTTTGCTCATCATGCTGCTCTATCCATAAAGCCCTGCTTCCATCCATGTGGTAGCGTTTTATTTGGGACAGCAATTGATCTGGCGGGATATGGGCCAAAAGCGACGACAGCCGCGTCAGGTCGATTCTCCTGCCAGGGAAAGGGGTATGAACGCGTTCATTGGCCAGCAGCGTTTCGGCATGGTAGTACTCCTCCAGACCCAGCGATGGGTTGTAGAGGGCTTCCCAAGCCGGCGGGGTGAGCGCAGCCAATATCGACGCCAACACTTCGTACTGGGGCAGCGCAGTTTTAGCGGGAATCCAGGAGGAGCCCTTTAGGGCCATTTGGCACACCCATTCGTTAACCTGCTCGCCCGCTGTGCGGCGCTTGCCCAGTCGGGCGATCAGGGTTTGCTCGTTGGGGGATACAAAGCCGCAAATGAAATACAGATTGGGCGCCGGGTCAAATAGCTGCTGCTCGCTCAATTGATGATGGGTCAACTGCACGGGCCGGCAGGCCTCATGGCGGGTGGCCAGCGCCTGCTCTAAATGACGAATGGTGATGGTATCGGCCGCGATTTCAGCAATGCGGGCGAATGTGCTGTCGGCCGGCTTATAGCCTGAAAAAAAGTAAAGGTGGTCTACTGTTTTTTCTACGCTTACCGTAGCGGCTACCGCTATTGAAGGCAGGGGCAGGTCAATGGCCACTTGGCTGCGAAGCGCTAAGGGGCTGAGGAGTAGTAAGGCAATCGGTTTGATCATCAATTGTTCCAGTTGGGGTTATCGCAATATTTGGTTATCCGAGCTGCGTGTAGCTCATCGTCCTGAAACCATGTCCAAATCAATCGGCCCAGCAAGGCTAAGTTCAAGCCATTGTCGTCGACTACCGCCGCTTTGAGGGCCAACAAGTCGGCATCGGCCTCGCTGAGGTCGCCCGTGACCAATTGGTAAAGCACCTGCGGTTTTATGACCACAAGGCCGTAGTTTTCTTCTATACCTCGCGGGCTCGTTTCTAACTTCCACAGGCCGTCGATTTTTCTAAAAAAGTAGCCTGCCAAAGGGGGGTTATCCGCTACGCCAAGCAGGCCTATCCTGGCAAAAGCATAGGCTTGGCCGTCGCTTCCTTCTATTTCCAGCACATAGTGCAAGGCAAAGAGCGGAAATCCCAGCGGTAAGCTGGCGATCTTGTTGTAATGGCCCGCTCCTTTGCGGCGAATTTGGCTGTCTTGGGCATGGAAAACATCCCAGG
This sequence comes from uncultured Saprospiraceae bacterium, assembly GCA_964406855.1. Taxonomy (GTDB): domain Bacteria; phylum Bacteroidota; class Bacteroidia; order Chitinophagales; family Saprospiraceae; genus JAUMBM01. The sequence goes on along the minus strand of CAYOTJ010000686.1, from coordinate 504 downwards.
CATAGGAAGTGGCGCTGGCCATGGAGGCCAATACGTGTTCGGGGGAGATGAGTTGCACTTCACTGGTGTCGGCGAAAGTTTTTTTGATGGCGGCGCCTTCAGGGTAGATGCGCAGTTTGGCAGTGACGGGGGTCGTCATTACTGCTTGCACAGGATAGGCCCGCGGATGGAGGGGCGCCGCTGCTTGGGCCATTGCGCGTCCACCGCAGGAAAAGGCCACGAGGAGGAGCGCCAGTTTGGGTATCCATTGGATAAACATAGTGCTTAGGTTTAAAAGCCGCCGGGCTGTTGGAAATCCGATGGCTCAGGTGGTAAGGGGGGCGCTGTGCTACGGAGGTAGAGGTAGAGGCCGACGAGGAAGAGGAGGAGGATAGCGTCTGTTGCCAGTAATTCTGTAATGCTGTATTTACTTGGCTCTATATCAGGAAATGCAACATCATAGGAGGCCATCCACATGGTTCCTACGACGACGTCAAGTGGAAGGCCTGTATTGACGTACTTGTC
>CAYOTJ010000685.1:0-2203 GCA_964406855.1 uncultured Saprospiraceae bacterium | reverse complement strand
GCTTTGCACCAATCATTTGTATCAATTTGGCAGCGAAGAGCAGCGCCAACGCTATCTGCCCCGCTTAGCTTCCGGCGAATGGATTGGCGCATGGGGGCTCACCGAACCCAATACCGGCAGCGATGCCGGCCGCATGCGCTGCGTAGCCGAGCGCGACGGCGACTACTTCGTTATCAACGGCGCTAAAAATTTCATTACCCACGGCATCTCCGGCAACGTCGCCGTCGTTATTGTGCGCACCGGCGAGCTGCTCGACAGCCGCGGCATGACGGCCTTCATCGTTGAAAAAGGTACCCCCGGCTTCTCGGCCGGCAAAAAAGAAAACAAGTTGGGTATGCGCGCCAGCGAAACCGCCGAGCTCATCTTCGACAACTGCCGCGTACACAAAAGCCAGATGCTGGGCAAAGAAGGGGAGGGCTTCATCCAGGCCATGAAAATCCTCGACGGCGGCCGCATCTCCATAGCCGCCCTCTCCTTGGGCATCGCCAAGGGCGCCTACGAAGCGGCCGTGCGCTACGCCAAAGAGCGGCAACAGTTTGGCCAGCCCATCGCCAACTTCCAGGGCATCGCCTTCAAACTGGCCGATATGGCCACCAAAATTCAGGCCGCCGAGCTGCTCACCCGCCGCGCAGGCCTGCTCAAAGACGCCGGCGAAAGCACCACCAAAATTTCCGCTATGGCCAAGTACTACGCCTCGGAAGCCGCCGTCGACATCGCCAATGAAGCCGTACAGGTCTTCGGCGGATATGGCTACACCAAAGACTTCCCCGTAGAAAAATACTACCGCGACGCCAAACTTTGTACCATAGGCGAAGGCACGAGCGAAATCCAAAAGCTCGTCATCAGCCGCGAAGTGCTCAAGGACGCATAAACCAATAAAAAAAATCCCGGAACACAGACTTTAGCCTCATTCCGGGATTTTTTTTACAATTCTCCGGGTCAAAATTCATAAACCTTAACCGGGAAAGCCATTATGCGGCAAGCCAAAGCGCTCTTTAGCAGTAGCGATCGAAAGCCATTTTCAGGTTCTCGGCAATGATCTCCGCCGAACGACCCTCAATGTGGTGGCGTTCGAGGAAGTGCACCAATTTGCCGTCCTTAAACAAAGCAATCGAAGGCGAAGAAGGCGGGTAGGGGAGCATATACTCCCGGGCCTTGGCCGTAGCCGCCGAGTCGACACCGGCAAAAACCGTCACCATCCGGTCGGGGCGCTTGTCGTGCCGTACGGCCAACTTGGCGCCGGGGCGGGCATTGGCCGCCGCACAGCCGCATACCGAGTTGACAACCACCATCACCGTGCCTTCGGCAGGCTCCAGCGTTTCAACAACCGATTCCGGGGTAGTCAAACTCTCAAAACCGTAATCGCTCAGGTCTTTAGCCATGGGCGTAGTCAGTTCTATCGGATACATGCGCAATATATTTTTTTTGAACAACAAATTTTAGGACCGCAAATTTAAGCAAATTGCCGAACTTTGGCACAACCGCTGTTTGCAATCCTCCAACCGTATAAAATACAACCCGGCGGCCATTTAGTTTACCCCCTCTACACAGATTAACCATGCTGCTATGCCCGATCACAGCCTGCTCCTGCACAACGTAGCCAAACACATCTCCCTTACGCCCGAAGAAGAGCAACACTTCCTCTCGCTCATCACGGCGCGGCAAGTGAACAAAAAGCAATTCCTGCTGCGCGAAAAAGAAATCTGCCGGCATTCCGCCTTCGTCTCAGCCGGCTGCCTGCGCGGGTATACCGTCGACGACAACGGCTTCGAGCACATCCTACAGTTTGCGCCCCCGGGCTGGTGGATAGCCGATATGTACAGCCTCCTCAGCCGCCGCCCCGGCGCCCTCAACATAGACGCCCTCGAAGATACCCAAGTGCTGCTCCTCTCCAAAACCGATCAGGAGCAACTCTACGCCGATATCCCCAAATTTGAACGCTTCTTCCGCATCATCACCGAAAATTCATTAGTGGCCGGCCGTCAGCGCCTCGTCGACAACCTCAGCCTCAGCGCCGGTCAGCGCTACGAGCAGTTTTGCCTCCAGTATCCCACCCTCGTCACCCGCCTCCCCCAAAAGCAAATCGCCGCCTACATCGGCGTCACCCCCGAGTTTTTGAGCAAACTCCGGCGGCGCAAGCGCTCCTGACCCGCCTCCCCCAACTGCATATTTTAAGTTTTTTTTCTTTTGGGCCCCGCCGCAT
>CAYOTJ010000684.1:0-2211 GCA_964406855.1 uncultured Saprospiraceae bacterium | reverse complement strand
GTTCGTGAGCAGCCGGAGTCGGCTCACACCCAGGTCGCGCAGCATCTGTGCGCCCACGCCATAGTCGCGCTGATCCATAGGACGAACCGATGAAGGCGCCGCTCCGCCCTGCCGAAGGTCTTGAAGTTGTAGCAAAAACTCGTCGTGGCGCTCGCCGTGGCGCATGTATAACAATACGCCTTTTCCTTCCTCGGAGATGCGCTGCAAGGCCCGGCAAAGCGTAGATTCGTGCTGCTGAGTGAGCAGGTCGAAGAGGTCGGCGCTTTCGCCGGCCGAATGCACGCGTACTAAGGCGGGGCCTTCGCCGGCGTTGCCCATCACTAAGGCGAAGTGCACGTCCTGAGTAGTGAGTTGGCGGAAGGCGATGAGTTCAAAGGCGCCATAGGGCGTATTGAGCGTGGTTTGGACTTCGCGCTTGACGATGCGCTCAGTGCGCATGCGGTAGGCCACCAGATCTTTGATGGCGATGATTTTGAGGTCGAAGCGGCGGCCAATCTCGATCAGTTGGGGGAGGCGGGCCATACTGCCGTCTTCATTGAGGATTTCCACCAACACGCCTGCGGGATAATAGCCCGCTAAACGGGCCAGGTCGATGGCCGCTTCCGTATGGCCGGTACGGCGCAGCACGCCTCCGGTTTTGGCGCGCAGCGGGAAGATGTGGCCGGGTCGGGCGTAGTCTTCCGCGCGGGTATTGGGGTCTACCAAGGCCCGTATGCCGGTAGCGCGGTCGTAGGCCGAAATGCCGGTGGTGCAGCCATGCCCGATGAGATCGATCGAAACGGTAAAAGCCGTTTCGTGCAGGGCTGTATTGGCATTCACCATCATGGGGAGGTCGAGTTCATCGGCACGACGCTCATCGAGGGGCGAGCAGATGAGGCCCCGGCCGTGGGTGGCCATGAAGTTGATGATCTCGGGGGTGATACACTCTGCTGCGCAGATAAAATCGCCTTCATTTTCCCGGTCTTCATCGTCGACGACGATGACGATCTTGCCCGCCTTGATGTCGGCGATGGCTTCTTCAATGGTATTGAGGCGGAACGAGCTATTGTCGCTTGGGGGGTTGCCAGACATTGGTGCGGATCCCTTTTTGATAACGAATAAAACCGACGAATAACGCCAGGTTCATTAATAAGAAGTAGCGAATGTGCCGCAAAGGTAGGCAATGTATGCCAAACTTGCGCAGGCCTGCATCGGCTAATGGAGGCAGGAGCAGTACTGCCGCCATAAAGCCAAACGCACAGGCATAAAATAAGTTGAACGCCGCTAAGTAAGCGCCGCTGAGGCCTCCGCCCAGCAACCAGAACGGCCCGAGCCAACGCAGTATCTTATGCGAAAAGAAGGGGAAATTGGGCAATCCGCGAGGCGGCCACCAAAGCTTCCGGAAGGTATACATATTCTGGAAGTTGCCGGCCGAGATGCGGGCTTTACGCCTGCATTCTTCGCTAATTTCGTGGCCTACGGGTTCGAGACAACGCGCGGCCGGCTCGCTGATGGCCAATCCGCCCCGCTCGAAAGCCCGCATGGTGATGTAAAAGTCATCGACTAAGAAGGTAGCGGGCACCGGGCAGAAATAATCGCTGCGCAGGGCGTAGCAGCCGCCAAAAGGGCCAATCATGCGCTTCCAAACGACGCCCTCCCGGTATTTGATACGCCCTTCGCCGGAGATGTAGGCGTCTTCGGAACGAGAGATGCCCTGCGACTGCATGCCCGTATGCACGATGAGGGCGTCGACAATGGCCATATCGGGGGTTTTGAAGTGGGCAGCCAGCCGGGAAACGACCTCGGGCTGGAGCATCACGCTGGCGTCGGTGATGATGAAGATGTGATCTTGCCCTGCCGGGTAGCGGGCGGCAGCCAAGGCCGCCAACTGGTTGATGATGCCCGGTTTGCCCTGGCGCTGGGTAAAAGCCCTGAACTGTATGCGCGGATCGGTAGCGGCATACCCGGCTACAATAGCGTTTGTTTCGTCGGTGGAACAGTCGGAACCTATATAATAGGCAAGTAATTCGGGCGGGTAATCCTGCCCGAGCAGGCTATCCATCTTCTGGCGAATGACGCGGGCTTCGTTGTGTACGGCCATGAGCACCGATACGCGGGGCCAGGCGTCGCCGGGGCCAAATTGCAGGGTGTCGAGCGTCTTGCCGCGAGCCAGTACGCGCAGCAACAGGGGGTAGCCCACATAAGTGTAGCCCATTGCCCCAACGCACCACC
>CAYOTJ010000683.1:723-2211 GCA_964406855.1 uncultured Saprospiraceae bacterium | reverse complement strand
TGGCGGCCCGACTGGGTCGTCATTAAAAATCTTAGTAACATTGCCTTTACCGGGGCCACGCAGTATGTAATTGCTTCGGCGAGCTGGATTTTCCTTATGCGCATCAATGCGGGCTTTGGCGACGATGCAGTGGCCGGCTACACCATTGCGATACGGCTCATCATTTTCACCCTGCTGCCGGCATGGGGCCTGTCGAATGCCACGGCTACGCTGGTAGGGCAAAACTTAGGCGCCCACCAGCCCGAACGGGCAGAACAGAGCGTATGGCGGGCCGCCAGATTCACGCTGTATTACATGCTGGTTATGACGGCCCTATACCTGCTTCTTGCGCCTTTTATGATCAGCGTATTCAGCCAGGAGGCGCCGGTGGTAGAGGCCGGCGTGACGGCCTTATACATTTTTGCCATCGGCTATTCTTTCTATGGCTACGGCATGGTATGTGTGCAGGCCTTCAACGGAGCCGGCGACACCCGTACGCCCACCTACATCAACCTGCTGTGTTTTTGGGTCATGGAAATCCCATTGGGCTACCTGTTGGGGGCGCACTTAGGCTGGGGCGTAGCCGGCGTAACCACGGCGGTAGTGCTCAGCGAAAGCGCTATGGCGCTATTGGCTATTGTGCTGTTTCGGCGGGGTCGCTGGAAATTGATAGAATTATAGTTGTTCTCCGAGCCAAGGCCCATAAATCTTAGCTCGGAGAACCATACATGCAGGGCCCATTAAGGCCATACTGCATCAGGCGAAGACTACATCGAGGGCGTCGCAAAAATGCCCGGCGGCTTCATCAATGTCGGCTTCGGTATGAGCGGCGCTTATAAAGCCCACTTCATAACCGGAAGGCCCCAGGTATACGCCCCGCTGGAGGAGTTCGTGGTGCAACACTTTGAATTTTTCCATAGAACGGGGGTCGATCTGGTCGGCCCGCACGATGCGCTCGCTGGTGAAGGCTATCCAGAAGATGGAGCCCAACTGAGGAATGGTCAGTTCGTATCCCTTGCGCGAGCAATGGTCGAGCACTGCGGCGGTAAGGCGAGTGGTATTGGCTTCTAAGCGTTCGTAAAACCCGGCTTCAAGGCATTGTTCGAGGGCGGCAAAGCCCGCGGCCATCGCCACAGGGTTGGCCGAAAGCGTGCCTGCCTGGTATACCGGCCCATCGGGAGCAATGTGCTTCATAATTTCGCGGCTGGCGGCGTAGGCGCCTACGGGGAAGCCGCCGCCAATGATTTTGCCAAAAGTGATGATGTCGGGTTGGATGTCGTAATAACCGGCAGCCCCCGTAAACCCTACCCTAAAGCCGGAGATAACCTCGTCGAAGATAAGCAATACGCCGTATTTATAAGCTTTCAGGCGCAGGCAGCGCAGGAAGGAGGCATCCTGAAGCAGCAGGCCGTTGTTGGCGGGAATGGGCTCAACGATGATGCAGGCTACGTCATGGCCCCACTCTTGTAAAGCCGCCTCAAGGGCATCGGGATCGCCGAGGGGCAATAC
>CAYOTJ010000683.1:0-713 GCA_964406855.1 uncultured Saprospiraceae bacterium | reverse complement strand
ATACCAGGGTTTCTTTGACGAAAGCCTCAGGCACGCCGGCCGAAGAGCTGGACCCAAAGGTAACCAAGCCCGAGCCGGCCTTCACCAGCAGGCTGTCGACATGGCCGTGGTAGCAGCCTTCAAATTTGATGATCTTGCTGCGCCCCGTAACGCCCCGGGCCAGGCGAATGGCCGACATGACAGCCTCGGTGCCGGAGCTCACAAAGCGCATCATCTCGATGTAAGGGTGGTTCTCAAGGATGAGTTTGCCCAACCGGGTACCTAAGCGGGTAGGCGCGCCAAAACTGGTACCCGAAGCCACGGTTTCCACCACGCGCTCCCGGATGTGGGCGTTGTTGTGGCCGTGGATCAGCGGCCCCCACGAGCAACAAAAGTCTATGAAGGTATTGTCGTCTTCATCGGTTATGCGGCATCCGTCGCCTTTGCGGATGAAGAGGGGCGGCCCGCTCACCGATTTAAAGGCACGCACGGGCGAATTAACGCCTCCTGGAAAATATGTCTTGGCTTCTTCAAAAAGCGCCGCCGACTGCCGGCGAGGTATCCTGTTGATAAACTCCATAATGGTATTGCACAATTGAGGCAGCGAAGATAAGCCATAAGGCGGATTGGTAGGGCGCAATGGCGCGTCAAAGGAGCGTCAAGAAGTCGGCTGAGACAAATATAGTTCTCCAAGCCAAGATTTGTGAATCTTGACTTGCTCTTTTTCCGTCTGA
>CAYOTJ010000682.1:0-2222 GCA_964406855.1 uncultured Saprospiraceae bacterium | reverse complement strand
TGCCCACCCTCATCTTCAGCGGATTTATGTTCCCCATCGAAAACATGCCCAAGCCCATGCAGTGGATATCCCATGTGGTGCCCGCCCGCTGGTTTTTTGCCATCGTCCGCGATGTGATGATAAAAGGGCTGGGCTGGGCCGGCATCTGGCGCGAAACCTTAGTGCTGATAGGCATGACGCTGTTTTTTATGGCCATGAGCGTCAAGCGTTTTAACATCCGATTGGCCGACTGATACCGTGCGCGTCGGCAGCCACACGCAAAGCCGGCCGGCGAAAACCATAAATTACGCCTTATGAAAGTATTGTTCGTTTTGCTGCGCAAAGAGTTTTTGCAGGTGTTTCGCGACCCTGCCATCCTGCGCATCATCTTCATCATGCCCCTCATACAGCTCATATTGCTGCCCTTGGCTGCCGACTACGAGGTCAAAAACATCAACCTCGCCGTCGTCGACAACGACCACTCTGCCTACGCCCAGCGCCTGGTGCAGAAGTTGGGCGCCTCTGGCTACTTTCGCCTTACCCACTACGCCCTGCGCTACCCCGACGCCCTGCGCACCGTAGAAGAAGACCAGGCCGACGTGATCATCGAAATCCCCGTCGGCTTCGAGCGCGACCTCATCCGCGAGCAAGAGCCCGTGCTGGCCATCACTGCCAATGCCGCCAATGGCGTCAAGGGCAGCTTGGGCGGCGCCTACGCCGCCGCCATACTCCGCGACTTCAACCAGGAAATCCGCGAGGAGCTGGTAAGCCTGCCCCGCCTCAGTCCGCTGCCCAGCATCCCCGTACAACCCGTATACTGGTACAACCCCTACTTCAACTATAAGCAGTTTATGGTGCCCGGCATCTTAGCCATACTCGTCACTATGGTGGGCTCCTTCCTTTGCGCCCTCAACATCGTGCGCGAAAAAGAAGTAGGTACCATCGAACAACTCAACGTGACGCCCATCGGCAAGGCGCAGTTTATCCTCGGCAAGCTCATCCCCTTCTGGGTGCTGGGCCTGATGGTGATGGCGGTGGGCATGGTTGCAGGCTACATTTTCTTTGGCGTATGGCCCGTAGGCAGCATAGGCGTGCTGTTTTTGGTATCCGCCCTCTACCTGCTGGGCGTGCTGGGCATCGGCCTGCTCATCTCCACCTATGCCGAAACCCAGCAACAAGCCAGCCTCATGAGCTTCTTCATCGTCATGATCTTTGTACTCATGGGCGGCCTCTACACCCCCGTCGAGTCTATGCCCTACTGGGCGCAGATCGTCACCTGGTTCAATCCGCCCGCCTACTTCATCGAGGCCATCCGCATGATCTCCCTCAAAGGCAGCGGCTTAGCCGACCTCCGGCCCCAACTGTTGGCTATGGTTGGCTTCGCCTTCCTCTTCAACGGCTGGGCCATATGGAACTATAGAAAGGTGAAAGCCTGATGCGGGCTGTAGGGCTCAGGCATTTTCCGTTTCGCTTTTCTTTTTTGGGCCACGCCGCATATCCTCTTCCTTCGGGTGTCATCCTGCGCGCCGCCGCGCCCTCGTTACACTCGGTCGGGTAAACGTGCTCCGCTATTATGCGCTCGTGCCTCACGCATACCGCTGCGCCCCCTTGTCCAAACCCCGCAGGGCACTCTCTCCAAAACCGCCAACATCTATATCATTTACGCATGTTTTTTTGCAGATATGGAAATATTGGTATATATTGAGGCGGAATGCTGCGATTCAGGCAACAATACCCCCAAAAACCGTTGTTGCCGTCGCACAAACCACAACAACAGCGCTGTCTCAATCATTTCAACCTGCAAATGGCGGAAAAATTTAAAAATAAATATCGGATTGGATCACACCGAAGGCCCAATTGGGATTATTCGGCAGATGCCCTGTATTTTTTGACCATCGTAACGCAAAACAGGGAATGTAATCTGGGCAATGTGGTAAAAACAGAAACTGTGGATGCGCACGGCCGCGTGCATCCACGATATGAAATGGTTTTATCGGATTTTGGCAAAATTGTAGAATGCGAATGGTTCAAATCATTTGAAATACGACATGAATTGGTTTTGCACGAATGGGTAATAATGCCTAATCATTTACATGCCATTGTTGAAATTTGTAATAAAAATGACGGGGATACACACGACGGGGATACACACGACGGGGATACACACGACGGGGATACACACGACGGGGATACACACGACGGGGTAGATACACACGACGGGGTAGATACACACGACGGGGTAG
>CAYOTJ010000681.1:0-2227 GCA_964406855.1 uncultured Saprospiraceae bacterium | reverse complement strand
GGTACGTCGATAAACGGCGTAGCCGTACGGTATACAAAATCGTCAAGCAGCAGGCTGCCATTAGCGTATACGTCCACCGTAGGACTGGGTGAGTTGTGAATGACCTGGAGCCGCGCAGTCTGGGCCACTAAAAGGGCCGACCAGGAGCATAACCAGAGCATTGTCAGGAATAATTTTCGCATAAGCAGTGATTTTTTCGACAACAATGATTGGTAAACAGAAGGCGCATAAAGCAGTTGATGAATAGAGGCTCTAATCGGCTTTCAAAAAATCCGAATGACGCCAACTTGGCACATTGCTCACCCAAATAAATGAAAACCAGATTATTAACCCTCAAAATGTCGCCAAAAAACTAAATCCTGTAAGGTTTGTTTAGCTCATGGAGAAGCGCTACTTTTGCGCGGGTTTTGGCAAACATGCAAATATGGCTACCGTTAAATTCAAATTCGAAGACCCCTCAATCGCTCCCGTAATCGTCGAAAATGTCCCCTCGGGCTACTCCATTCTCGAAGTAACGGAAGAAAACGACATCCACCTCAACCACAACTGTGGCGGGGTATGCGCATGCAGCACATGCCATGTCTATATACAGGCCGGCGAAGACTTACTCGAAGAAATCTCCGACAAAGAAGAAGACTTCATTGATCGCGCCATCAATCCCAGGCTCGAATCTCGCCTCGGCTGTCAGTGCGTTATCCTCGAAGACGACGCCGTTATTGAGGTGGAAATCCCAGATCAATCCCGAATCATAGGGCACGAACATTAAATCGCAATCATTATGAGCTTTCACGATATAGACAACATGCCCATCAACTGGGCCGATCACGAAGACATCGCCATGAAGTTGTACGAACGCTTTGGCGATGAGTTCAATGAGAGCAAGATATACCGCATCCGGTTTACAGACCTCTTAGAGTGGATACTGGAAATCCCCAACTTTGAAGGCAAAAGAGAAGAAAGCACCGAAGGCCACCTGGAACAAATCCAGGCCCGCTGGGTGTACGAATGGCGAGATAATCAGTAACTTATAGCCAACCAAGCCCTATGAATCAGCTCGAACGCTTTTCAGAAGTCAATACCTTTATTTTTGATGTTGATGGCGTACTCACCAATAATTTGTTGCTGGTAACCGAAGCGGGCGAACTCTTGCGCCAAATGAACGTCAAAGACGGATACGCCATCAAGCGCGCCGTCGATGCCGGTTATGGTTTAGCCATCATTACTGGCGGTAAATCTGAGGGCGTGAAGCTTCGCCTCCAAGCTTTGGGCGTGCAGGAAGTGCATGCCGGTGTGGGGCAAAAGCTTGACGTTTATGAAGATTTAGTCCGTCGACTTGATCTCGACGAAGGCGCTGTATTATACATGGGCGATGACCTGCCCGACTATGAGGTCATGCGCCGCGTTGGATTCGCTACCTGCCCTGCCGACGCCTGCCCTGAGATCATTCAATTGAGTCAGTACGTATCTCCTTACTCCGGAGGCCTCGGCTGCGTACGCGACGTCATTGAAAAAGTAATGAAGCTCCATGGAAAGTGGTTGCCCGAGCTACCTGAAAACGACGATGAAGAGAATATCGACGACCTCGCCGATGATGATACCGATGATCAGCATCCTTTCAACGCCGTAGGCGCCTGATCATGCCGGCCCTCTTTCGCCTCGTTCGATTTCCCAATTTGTTGGTCGTAGCCCTCACTCAGTACCTGCTGCACCAATGGGTAATCGCCGTTCCCGTACAACAAAGCGGTCTATCCCGGCATTTATCCGACTTTCACCTCTGGGCGCTCATCGCCGCCACCGTCATGGTAGCCGCAGGCGGCTATCTCATCAACGACATATTCGACCAGGCCATTGACCGCTATAACCAAGATCATTCGCGGCTTGCCTATTCCGGCGTCAGAGAAAAAACAGCCGCCTGGTTGTTTTTTTTCAGCATCAGCAGCAGCTTCCTGCTTAGTTTATGGCTGGCGCTTCAACTCAATGAACTATCTTGGTTGTGGCTGTTTCCTGCTGCGGCCGGAGCGCTTTATCTCTATTCTCAATTCGTCAAGCCCTCCCCATTCGCCGGCAATTTACTGGTAGCTATACTCTGTGCAGGCGTAGCTGCATTGGTACTCCTCGCCGAGCGGCAATCACTGGCAGCCCTGCAACAGCGCGCGCCCTTGCTCTGGTCAAAAGCAATGACTACCAGCGCCATTTTTATGACCTATGCCTTCCTCGTCACCTTGGC
>CAYOTJ010000680.1:0-2232 GCA_964406855.1 uncultured Saprospiraceae bacterium | reverse complement strand
CAACACCACCAATCGCGTCAAGCTGCTCTGGATCATCAGCGTCCTCTCCTTTTTTGTGTCCTCCGTACTCGACAACCTCACCACCACCATCGTCATGGTAGCCCTGCTGAGGCGGATGATCCGGTCGCGGGACGACCTCTGGCTCATGGCGGGCTTTGTGGTCATTGCCGCCAATGCCGGCGGCGCCTGGTCGCCCATCGGCGATGTCACTACCATCATGCTCTGGATCGGGGGCCAGATCAGCACCGTACCGGTTATGACCGAGCTTATCATTCCCAGCCTCGTATGCCTCATTGTGCCCCTGCTGCTGGCCAGTCTGCGCATGCGCGGCGACGTAGAGCGCCCCGTAGAAAATGAGATGGAAAGCAGTCAAACCGTCACCGTCACCGATTTCCAGCGCAAGCTCATCCTTATCGTAGGGGTAGGGGCGCTGGTGTTTGTGCCCATTTTCAAGAGCATCACCCACCTGCCCCCCTATGCCGGCCTGTTGCTGGGTTTAGCCGTGCTCTGGACCATGACGGAGATCATGTCGCGCAGTCAGGACCACGTCACCCGCGGTCACTTGGCCGTTAGCGGCATTCTCCGGCGCATCGATACGCCCAGCGTGCTCTTCTTTCTTGGTATATTGCTGGCCGTAGCCGCCCTTGAAACGGCGGGGATATTGGGCCAGACGGCCCAGTGGCTCGACAAGAGCGTAGGCAACATCGCCATCATCAACGGCCTGATCGGCCTTCTTTCTGCCGTCGTCGACAATGTGCCCCTTGTGGCCGGCGCCATGGGCATGTACGATCTGGCCACCTACCCCGTCGACCACCTCTTCTGGCATCTGCTGGCCTATTGCGCCGGCACAGGCGGCAGCATCCTCATCATCGGCTCGGCCGCCGGCGTAGCCGCTATGGGGCTCCTGCACATCGACTTCCTCTGGTACCTCAAGCGCGTAAGTCTCCTGGCCTTAGCGGGCTACCTGGCGGGCTTGGGCGTGTTGCTGGCCCTCAAGGCATTGGGCATATAAAACGTAGCACAACCCTATTGGCCCACAACCATGTGACTGCAACTCCACAAAAGCCCGGTTACATCAGCAATGCCCGATACGCGATCGCTCCGGCAACGCCCCCCAAAATGGGCGCTACCACGGGAATCCAGGCGTACCCCCAATCGGAAGAGCCTTTACCGGGAACGGGCAGCAGCGCATGGGCAATACGCGGCCCCAGATCGCGGGCGGGGTTGATGGCATAGCCTGTGGCGCCGCCCAGCGAAAGGCCTATCGCCCATACTAAGCCGCCTACTGCTAAGGGGTTCAAACCGTCGGCAAAGGTATTGACGCCCAAGGCGGAGAGGCCAAACATAAGCACAAAGGCGCCCAAAAATTCGCTAATAAAATTAGATAGCGTATGCCGAATGGCAGGCGCCGTGCAAAAAACAGCCCGCTTGGCGCCCGCATCTTCGGTGCGGCGCCAGTGGGGCAGGTAGTGCAGGTATACCAGTACGGCGCCCATAAAAGCGCCCAGCATTTGTGCCGAAATGTATGCGGGAACCTGCTCCCAGCCAAACTGCCCTGTAACCGCCAGGGCTAAGGTCACTGCCGGATTGAGGTGGGCGCCACTGACATGCCCCACGGCGTACACGGCAAAAGCCACCGCCAGGGCCCAACCGGTGGCGATAACGATCCAGCCGGCATTTTCGCTCTTGGTGTCTTTCAGCACCACGCCGCCCACTACGCCGTTGCCCAGCAGAAGTAAAAGAGCGGTACCCAGCAGCTCAGCAATAAAGTTATTCATATCTTGTGAAGCTTAGAACCGATAAAAAACCTTACTTCAGGCCAGCGCCTTCTGCGCTTTGGATCGCCGGACTATCCAACCGGCAACGGCTAAGTTTGGAACCCAACACAGCCAGGCCACCAGGCGATAAGCTGTGTAAAAATCGCCAAAAATGACCTGTAGCATCGGGAGCCATACCCTCAAAGTTACGGCGGCGAAGCAAGCGGCATAGCTATAAATCATCATCGTTCTATGCGGCTCAATGGCCTTGTGGCGAATGTGCAGATATGCCTTTAAAGTGGTATAAAACCAAATAACCCCCAAGCAGATGAAACCCAGGGAAGCCGCTAACCCTCCGGTTGCATAAAACCCAATGTAGACGCCCGCCAGCGAACTCACCAAAACAGCCCCCACGTATACTTTGCCCACTTGCCTGTGCAGCGCCGGCCGGGTAGCCCTAAGCCTCGGGCTAAAC
>CAYOTJ010000679.1:0-2236 GCA_964406855.1 uncultured Saprospiraceae bacterium | reverse complement strand
TTGTAGACCAAAAATTCAGAGTGATAAACAGTTTAGCCTTATGTCTCCCGGCGCTTATCCATCAATTTGGGCTACGCGGAAGGGATGCACAACGATCTCCGCCCATACGCCTTCCCGGATGTAGGGTTCCTCGTCAAGCCACTGCTGAAGGCCGGCCTCATCGGGGAAGTCCATCACTAGGGTAGAGCCAATCATTTGTCCGTCGTTGTTGAGAATGGCGCCGCCCAGCAGGAAGTGTCCATCCGCCTTGAGCCGACGGATGCCGTCGAGGTGGGCAGCCCGTGCAGCTAAGCGGCGCTCAAGGGCTTGTTCGTCTTTGCCGTCGTGGGCATAAATGAGGTACTGTGGCATGTGGATGATGAATTTATGCGGCGAATTTATAGTTCTCCAAACTAAGATTTATAAATCTGCCCGGAGAAATATATATATAGGACTTTTGTGACCGGAGCAAAAGGTTGTCGTCTGATGGAATGCTTTTAACAACCAAACAAATATGCACAAGCTGGTTCAACTATTGCTGACATCATCAGCAATTTTATCTTCTTTTTGCCTCCATGCCGCTACATTCGAAACCGTTCAGAATGGAAACTGGGATTCTCCTTCAACTTGGGCGGCGGGGCAGGCGCCTGCCGTAGATTACGCATCGGCGTGGCCTGGCAACAGAGTGATCATTCGCCATGCTGTTTCGGTAAATCATAGTCTTACCTTTGCCTATCAATCGGGTTTAGAGGTTGCTTCAGGAGGAAGCTTGACCGTTAGTGGTAATATTTCCGTGCCTTCCGGCAACGCAGGGCAGTTTGTAGTTGCTGCGGGCGGAACCCTCGCCGCCCAGCAGTGGCAGGCCTATTCGGGCAATGCTTCATACCATATTGCCGGTTTACTAAATGTACAGACCTTAGACATAAAAGTAGCTTCGGTAATCCTCACCGGGAGATGTCATGCAAACGCTGTTTCAGCTGACAACGGGGGCCAATTGACGGCTACTCAGGCCTATATTCAACTGACGGGCGGGTTATATCAGGCCGGCGGCAGCAGTATTGCATTGAATAACTGCCAGCTCCACGCCAACAACTTCCTTCGCCCCGATGGGGCTTTTGTGGCCAACGGCGGCGCCTTTACACTCTCAAATGGATTGGCGGCAAGCGGAGGAGGACAGCTCATTTTTAACGGAACAGAGACAGACTTAGGTTCCAGCCTGGTACTTTCAGGAGGTGTTTCCATCCGCGTTCGGGGGCGGGCCAACCTGAGTGCGGAAACGATCTCTCTTCAGGGAGGAACCTCTATTAGCGGTGAAGATACCGGGGGTATTCTCGCAGCTCATAATATTTCCATACAGGGTGGGGCTGCTATTCGTTGTTCGTACGGCAACTGCCAGTACGGTACCGGCAGCCTGCCAATTTTTCCATTGGATTTAGCTACCGGCCTGTTGTCTTTGCCCGTGAGCTGGTTGTCTGTTGAAGCGGAATCTACCCCGCGTGGCGTTGTGGTTAGCTGGGCCGTAGCCGATGAATCGGAAAATGACTATTTTACGGTGGAACGATCAATGGATGGCCGGGATTGGCACGATCTGGGTCGCGTTGGCGGCAGAGGCTCCGCTACCGGCCGCGCCGATTATGCGTTTACAGATTCCAACCCCGTGGCGGGCAGTTTCTATTACCGGGTTCGGCAAACCGACTATGACGGCGTCGCGAGTTGGTCGGCCGTTGTGTCGATAACCATCGAAGGAGCCCTTGGAGCGGCCTTCTACATTTGGCCTAACCCTGTGCCTGTAGGTACGGTCGTCCGCTTTTCTGGCCATGATGTCGCATCGGTTGTGTTGCTGGGTATGGATGGAAAGCATAAGGCACTGACTTGCCGACAGGGAGAAATAGATATTCCGGCCAACTGTGCGCCTGGCTTCTACTACTTACAAGCTATGGGAGCTGATGGAACGAAGCTGATCGCGCCACTGGTGATACAGTAATATTTTTTTGACTTGTAAGGTGACCCAAACTTTAGCCTGGCGTCATAAGTCTGTTGATTTTCGGACGCGCGCTAAGCATATCTGCGTAAGCGCAGCATACCCTGAGAAAACTGCAAATTGGTTTATACATGTGAAAGGCCCGGCTATTCCAAGCCGGGCTTTTTTTGTTGGCGTGCATGACATAAGGTTACCCGGTGGCGGCCCATAAAGGAGTGGGCCCGGGGCAGCGGTGGAAGTTTACCCGACCGAGCACAGCGAGGGCGTGGCGGTATG
>CAYOTJ010000678.1:0-2246 GCA_964406855.1 uncultured Saprospiraceae bacterium | reverse complement strand
GTACCGGGCGCGCACAATATGGTGTCGGGGCCGGCTGCGACCTGAGTGACGCAGTTTTGGGATTTGGCCTGGGCAAAAACCAAAGCCAGGGCAAGCGCTACGGCTACCCGCAAAAAGGTTGGTTGGATTTTCATAACGGTCATACGAATAGCATTATCGGGCTACCCGTCTTTGATTGTGACTTCACGTTAAACAAAGGTAAACCGTTTTCAAGAACTGCACAAGCGCTTATTCAAAATCGTCTTCATCGCCAAGGGCAAGGCGGGCGCCGGCCAGCTCGCTGTAGGCGTGCTGGTCGAGCAGTCGGCTGGCTACGGCCATACCCTGAGTATAGGTGCGGAAGGCCTCTGCGGGCTGCGTGAGGCGCTCGTAGAGCTTGCCGAGGTGGTAGTAGAGACCTACGTATTCGGGGTCGCTTTGGAGCAAGGCTAAGTATTGTTCGAGGGCCTCGGGGAGCTGGGCGGCTTTTTCGTGCTCCTTGGCTAAGGCGAAGAGCAGGAACGAGTCGTGGGGGTTCTCGGCCAGTAACGTTTTGAGCATCGACATCCGATCGGTGGACATGGCTTTCCGGTTTTAATACCTTTTTGTACCTTAATTTATACTTTGGCGCCGCGCATGGCGGCAGAGATGTTGACCTCAAGGGCTTTTTGTGCCAATGGGCTGCTGAAGGTGTTGAGGTCGTTCATGGCGGCATTGATGGCGTCTTTATCGCTGCCGGCTACGGCGTTTTGGAGGCGGGCGGCGTGTTCGCGTATGCCTGCCGCTTCGGCTTCGGATAGCCAGGCGGCGTTTTGTTCTAAGAATTTATCGGCGGCGAGCAGCACGCTGGCGGCTTCATTGCGGGCTTCGAGCAGGGCGCGGACGGCCATATCGGCGCCGGCGTTCTGTATGGAGTCGAGGAGCATGCGGGCCATATCTTCTTCAGAGATGCCATATTGCGAGCGGATGACGATTTCCTGGGCAACGTCGGAGCGCAATTCTTTGGCTTTCACCTTGAGGATGCCGTCGGCGTCGATGTAGAAGTGCACTTCGATTTTGGGGAGGCCTGCGGGCATGGGTGGGATGCCGGCGAGGGTAAATTCGCCCAACTTTCGGTTGTGTTCCACGAGGTCGCGTTCGCCCTGATAGACGGCGATTTTGAGTTTGGTTTGGCCGTCGACGGAGGTGGTATAGCGGCGGCCTACTTTGGTGGGCACTTTGCTATTGCGGGGTATGATGACATCCATGAGGCCGCCTACGGTTTCGATGCCGAGAGAGAGCGGGGTGACATCAAGGAGGAGGATGTCTTTTTGGTTGCCGGCCAGCACATCGGCCTGGATGGCGGCGCCTAAGGCGACTACTTCGTCGGGGTTGAGGCTGTCGTGCAGGGCTTTGCCAAAGAAGTTGGCTACGGCCTCTTTGACGACGGGCATACGGGTGGAGCCTCCCACCATAACCACTTCGTCGATCTGGCCGACGCTAAGGTCGGCATCGCGCAGAGCCAGGCGGCAGGCGTCGAGGGTGCGGGCTACGAGGGGGGCGGTTATGGAGGCGAAGGTATCGGCATCGATGGCACAGGGTTTGCCTTCGAGTTCCGTTTGGTAGCTGCTGTGGGTACTGAGGTGTTTTTTAGCTTCTTCAGCGGCGAGGCGCAGGCGCTGGCTAAGGTGCTTGTCGGCAGCCAGCAGGGCATCGTCCCAGCCGTGTTGTTGCATCCAGTGGTTGAGGATGGCGCGGTCGAAGTCGTCGCCGCCGAGGAAGGTATCGCCATTGGTGGCCAACACTTCGAAGACGCCTTGTTGTATGGAGAGAATAGAGATATCGAAGGTGCCGCCGCCGAGGTCATAAACGGCGATGGTCTGGCTGGGGCCGTTGGGGTCGAGGCCCAGGCCGTAGGCTAAGCTGGCGGCAGTGGGTTCGTTGACGATGCGCAGCACGTCGAGGCCGGCGAGCTTGCCGGCATCGCGGGTGGCCTGGCGCTGGGCGTCGTTGAAATAAGCCGGTACGGTGATGACGGCTTTTTCGACGATGTCGTCGAGCTCGTTTTCAATGCGCTTTTTGAGGGCTTTTAGGATTTCTGCCGACAGCTCGATGGGGGTGTAGAATTTGTCTTTCACCCTTACTTTTACTAAGCTGTCTTCATTTTCGTCTATGATTTGGTAGCCAAAAAAGGCCTGGTGTTCGCGCACGTCGCGGTATGACTTGCCCATGAGGCGTTTGGCTGAGTAGATGGTATTGGCGGGGTCGGAGACGAGTTTTTCGCGGGC
>CAYOTJ010000677.1:0-2251 GCA_964406855.1 uncultured Saprospiraceae bacterium | reverse complement strand
ATAGGGCTTATTGCTTCGCGGCTGACGGTGGAAGGCCTGCTGACGCCGGGCCGAGGCTCGGTGATGGTATCGGGGCGGCGCACGTATACCGCTAAATTTTGTAAAAAAATATCAGCCTGTTTTTTTTGATTATAGTAAAGTTAAGTTTATTTTTAGGCTTGATATATCAACTTTATTCCTAAAATGCTGAACCATGCTAAAACACTTGTTACTTCTGTTTGGCTGTTGCTTTGCCTTCTTTGGGCTTCATGCGCAGGGATACGGCGCGTTGCGTGTAGAGATTATTCCAGCCAATGCTTTTTTGCGAGTGCAGGGACAGGTTTATGATCTGAGCCAGCAAAAGACATCCATATCTCTGCCGGCCGGAACGCACATCATTGAAATTTGGGCGTCGCAATTTGCCATTTTCACAGATACCATTGTCATAACAGAAGGAGAGACCCTTTCCTACGCCAAGGGGCTTCCCAAGCTATCCGACACCTTTGAGCAGTACCGTACTGAGTTGGCGTCGTATAACTATACCGTGATCAGAAACACCGCGCGCGTGGGGTCTATTATTGCAGGCAACGTGCTGCTCACGGTAGGGATTTTACAGAGCAATCGGGGGAATGTCAAGCGGTTGCGCGAGCAAGGTGAAGCGCTGGCGCGCAGCTATGAAATCGCCTTCAGCCCGGAAGACATTGCCCGCTTTCGGTCCAGTTATGAGATAACTCAGCAAAAACATAGCGATGCCCTGGCTTTGCACCAAACGATCAGAAAAATAGGCATCCCCGTTATGCTGGTCAGTTATGGCGTAAGCACTTATTACTTCATTTACAGGGCCCGCCATCGGCCTGTTAAACCCGTTTATGAAGAAGGCAACCCCTTCCTGGGCTTTATACACAAATTTTCACCCAGCTTGTATTGCAACAACAAAAGCGTACAGGCGGGCATATTGCTAAACTTCTGACCCATGCGCAATCACTATGTCTTTTTTATACTGGCGGCGGTCTTTA
Source organism: uncultured Saprospiraceae bacterium (assembly GCA_964406855.1). Taxonomy (GTDB): domain Bacteria; phylum Bacteroidota; class Bacteroidia; order Chitinophagales; family Saprospiraceae; genus JAUMBM01. Next base: position 1,256 of record CAYOTJ010000677.1, on the reverse strand, counting down.
TGGGAGGTTGCGGCAAAGTTGACTACCCCGAGTTGCCTACCAACTGGTTCGACGAGGAGGGCTTACCGATCTTTACCATTGATTCTATTGAGGTGCTTAGGCCCGCTCCAAACCTTCGTACCGTGAGGATCAATTTTAGCTCGGCTTACGACAACATGAGCCAGGCGCAGCGAGATGCGACAGATGAAATTGAAGTCAGGCGGGGAACGCGCTTCTTTTTCCTTGCGCCCGATGTTAACACGTTTATGGATGCCAATCAGACGCCCGGGACGACCAACTGTTATGATATGTACTTTGTAAATAACGAAGGCATGTACACGGCACCTACGTCTTTTTGTGTAGATATAGAGTAATAACGAAGGCTATAGCCACGATGGCGTATGGTGTACTTTTTTCGCCATAAAGCAGACCAATGGAGTATTCTGACCGTAGGGGTACTGCTTTTGATAAGGGTAGTTGTTTTTGTTGAATCTTCCTGGTGGGCCCTACTATGGGCGCCGGCCCTGGCTTTTGTATTGTTGCCTGTTATGGCCATCAAACACAACCATGTGCATTTGCCTATATGCCGAAGCAGACGGGCCAATATAGTTGTGGACCAGGCCCTGAATCTCATCACCGGTAGCACCATGTCGGGCATTCGCATTGTGCACCTGCTCAACCATCATCAGCATATAGATGGCCCCGACGACTGGGGAAATACGCAATTGGCCTCACCTTCGAACACCCGGGCCGCATTTGGCTGGTATGTGCTGCGTACGCCTTACGCATTTGCCCGGGCGCTGGGAAACTGGCGCAGGGCGCATGGCGATCACCCTGTTACGAGACGGTTAAAGCGCGAAAACATAGCGTTACTGGGCACGTATGCCTTACTTACCGCCATCGACCCGTCGGCGGGTTTATTAACCATACTTCTGCCCAATATTTTGCTTCAGCATTTTCTGGTTGCTTTTAATTTCATCCAGCACTACGGCTGCGATCCGCTTTCTGATAATGATCATTCGCGCAACATTACGGGGCGGTGGTTCAATATCTTTGCCTTTAACGCAGGGCTGCACACAGCCCATCATCATCATCCCGGGTTGCACTGGAGCGAGTTAGCGGCAGCCTTTGGTCGCATCAGCGCACAGATAAATACCCGGCTCAACCACAAGGGGCTGTGGGAAGTATTGGGGCTGATACTAACCAATCGGCTGCCGCTGCCGGGCTTTAAGCCTCCGGCCTGACGTGTACGTCGAGCTGCGGGAAAGGAATGGAAA
>CAYOTJ010000676.1:0-2255 GCA_964406855.1 uncultured Saprospiraceae bacterium | reverse complement strand
GGGCTACTTTGACATCGGCGAGCAGGTTGCCGGAAGCTTTGTCGTAAACATTGGCCTTGAGGGTCATCTGCCGGCCGCCCACACTGAACTCAAACAGGTCGAAGTGCCGGGTATTGGTCTTTTCGCCGCCAAATACGCGGTTGGAAGACACAAAACCGCCAAAGCCGCCGTTGGTGGCCACGTAGCCGTAGTCGTCGGCGCTGGAGTTAATCGGAATGCCCGCGTTTTGAGGCGTACCCCAGTTTACTTCTTCGCCTTTCGACTTGAACACATCGAGGCCGCCCATACCCGCATGGCCGTTGGAGGCGAAGTACAGCATATCCTCGTCAATGTTGTAGAAGGGCGTAATTTCATCTCCTAAGGTGTTGATGGTAGCGCCTAAGTTGACGGGGAAGGTAAAGTCGTTGTTGTCGCGGCCCATGTCGCGGGTTACATACCAAAGATCCATACCGCCCCGACCGCCCTGGCGGTTGCTGGAGAAGTAAAGGTACTCCAATCCGCCGAAGTGGGCTACGGCAGGCTGGGTAGTATTTACGCCCTTGGCGTTTACAAAATCGGGCAGACGCTCGGGCTGCGACCAGCTCGTACCGTTGCGCTTGATGACGTAAATCTCGCAGCGGGTATTGAGGTCCTGCCAGCCGCCATCGCCATTACAAATGGTGAAATAAAGCCGCTGCCCATCGGGCGCCAGCGCGCTGTTGCCATATTGGCCGCCCTGCACCACGGGAAAGTTGCCGGGGGTAGCGCCTTTCGTCCAGGTGCGGCCCGAGCGACGGCTCTCATACATTCTGGCCTGACCGCCCATAGTAGAGGTATAGTAGATGAGGTCTACATCCATAGGCGTAGCGCCAAACTCATCAAACTCTGTGTTGATTCCGCTGCCCGGAAAGGAAATCTCAAGTCGGCGGTCGGCACGGGACGGCAACTGTGTCGCTAAGTCGATACCCTGCAATTCCGCCGTAATAATTTCCTGAAGAATAGCTTTGTCTTGGCCGGTGTAGGTATCCAGCACCCGCTGAAAAGCAGCGCGGGCCTTTTCGTACTGCCCATCCTGCTTGAGGTTGCGGGCATACTTCATGCCCACCAGCGGATACTCGCTGCTCTTGTCCTGAATGTGTTGGTAAGCCTCGGCGGCCTTGCGGTAGTCGCGTACGCGGGCGTAATTTTCTGCGGCCAAAAAGATGAGCTCTGTTTTGCTCTTCTTAGCCTCCCAGGCCATGCGGTAATTTTCTGCAGCATCATAGTACTGACCTTCTGCGGCCAGGTCGTCGCCCAGCTTGCGATGCTTGCGCCAGCTCATATCCTGCTGAGCCGACAACATACCAACGCTGAAGCAGGTTAGTATGGCAATAATGAGGGTCCTTGTCATCATAAACTAACGAATTAAAAGCGATTCGATTGACACAATTGGTTGTTGAACGTTAAGTAGTCAGTAAAAGTTGTTCCAGCACGGGTGCAAAATGTTGGTGTTCTAATTGTTGTACCTTCCGCGCTATGTCTTCGGGCGTATCTTCGGGCAGCACAGGGCATTCAGCCTGAAAGACCGCCTGCCCCTCGTCGTAGTGTTCATTAACCTGATGGATGGTAATGCCGGTGCGGGTAACGCCATCGCGCTTTACCGCTTGGTGTACATGCATACCGTACATACCCTTACCGCCATAAGCAGGCAGTAATGCCGGATGGATGTTGATCATCCTTCCCTCAAAAGCCCTAACCAAATAGCGGGGAATCAGCCACAAAAATCCCGCCAGCACAATGAAGGTAATGCGATAATGGGCTAATTTTTCGAGCAGCTCTTCTGTTCCGTAAAACTCCGTCCGGTCAACGACCAAAGTAGGAACCCCATTGGCCTCAGCTCCCGCCAAAACCGGCGCATTAGGTTTATTAGACACCACCAGCGCCACAGCCACCTGCGGATGATCCCTGAAGTGAGCCATAATCCGTATGGCGTTACTGCCCGTTCCGGAGGCAAAAATGGCTATGTAATGCTTTTTGTAGGTCGTTTCTGGCACTGCTCAGTATTCGATAACCCTGCAAAGATAGTCGTAATGCGTAAATATTCACCCTTTGTTTGCCGCCTTTCCCCATCAAAAGGCGCCTATCCGTAATTTTTTTTAGCCCTTTGCCCTTGTTTCTCCAAAAAGCTGCTATTTTTGCCTCCCGAAATCCTCAACCCGGAGAAATGCCAGAGTGGTTGAATGGGCCGCACTCGAAATGCGGTGTACGGGTAACTGTACCGGGGGTTCGAATCCCTC
>CAYOTJ010000675.1:1926-2260 GCA_964406855.1 uncultured Saprospiraceae bacterium | reverse complement strand
GAGTTGATGTTATTTACCCAATAAAGACGATTATTTGTATTTCAGGTAACTGGCCGGCGGGTCGGGGTATTGTGCGATGGGAGCGGTTTTTTGGCGCGGGGCGGCGCAGGCACCTCATCAGTTCAGACATACGTGCCGAACAGCAGCCCGGCCATGCGCATCGATGATCTGGAGCCAGTAGCAACCTCGGGGCCATGCGGCGGCGCTGAGTTGTAAAAGGCCGTCTTCAGTCCATTGGGTTGTGGCGATAACGCTTCTCCCCCGGGCGTCAAAAAGCCTCAGTTGCGCCGGTGGAGCGTAGTCGTTTAGTTCAAGTCTTTCATCTCCTGAAAAT
>CAYOTJ010000675.1:0-1916 GCA_964406855.1 uncultured Saprospiraceae bacterium | reverse complement strand
TCGGTCAGCCAGTTGTCTTCCAGCAGGAGCGGATACCCCGTGCCGCCGTAATTGTAGCCAAACGGGATGAAGCAATCGTTGTTACTGTCTATAAATTCCCCGTCTTGTATGCGTATTTTGGGCTGTTGGGCGCCCGCGCTCAAGGCCATTAGCAGGCCTAAGATGATTGTGTAGAACCGTTTATCCATCTTTTTATTTATAAATATACGCGCTTTCCTCCAACGAAACGACACATGGGCCCATTTTTTGTCGTTAAGCACGCCCTTACGCCATACAATCCTTGTACATATTTCAAATCAGCCTACCTTTGAGCATCACTAGGACTAGTTTTTTATCTCGAAAAACATTCGTTTCACTATGGCGCAATTTCGTCTTACCCTGCTGCTGTTGCTGCTGAGCGTATGCTATGCCACAGCCCAACAAGCAGACGACCGCTTAGCTCCCACCCGCCGGCCCTTAGCCGAAGTGGATATGCTGCGGCTCCCTTCCCTCAACAACAAAGAACTGGCAGCAGCCGAGATGGCCCGCCGGGGGCCTGGTATCGCGCCCCGCTTTGCCGAAACCATCGTCGTAGACCTCAGCCCCGAAGAACGCGGCAGTTGGGAAACCCTGCGCGACGGCTCGGAAGTATGGCGGCTGCGCATCTCTTCGCCCGATGCGCACTCGTTGAATCTGGGGTTCTCCAAGTTTGTCATGCCGGAAGGCGGCACGCTCATCCTCTACGCCCCCGACAGACAGACGGTCATGGGGCCTTTTACCCCCGCCGATAACGAAGAGCACGAAGAACTCTGGACCCCCATACTCCCCGGCGACGAGCTGGTAGTGGAAGTGCGGGTGCCCGCCGGCCAACGATCCCATCTCGGGCTCCGCCTCAAAACCGTCAACCACGACTTTCTGGGCTTCTCCACCGTCATGTCGGGTTCTTGTAACCTCGACGTCATCTGTAGCGCTGCCGACGGCTGGGGCATCGTCGATCTCTATCGCGACATCATCCAGTCGGTAGCCGTCATTGGCCTCGGCGGCGGTACCTTCTGCACCGGCTTCCTCGTAAACAATACCCGCCAAGACTGTAAGCCCTTCTTCATAACCGCCAACCATTGCGGCATCAACAATGGTAATGCCGCCTCGCTGGTGGTATACTGGAACTACGTCAACAGCTTCTGCCGACAGCCCAATACGGGCATCAGCGGCGCGCCTGGCGACGGCGACCTCTCCGACTTCAATACCGGCTCCATCTTCCGGGCGTCTTATGCCCCTTCCGATATGACGCTCGTAGAGCTCGACGACCCCGTATCGCCTACCGCCAATGCCTTTTTTGCCGGCTGGAATGCCACCAACGCGCTCGAACAAGATACCGTCATCGGTATCCACCACCCCAGCACCGACGAAAAGCGCATCAGCTTTGAGTTCGACGGCGTATACGTAGGCGCCTGGGGCCAGGGCAGCACGCCTGTACCCAATGGCAACCACCTCGTCATTGCCGACTGGGACATTGGCACCACCGAGGGCGGCTCGTCGGGTTCGCCCATTTTCAACAGCAAAAAGCAGGTCATCGGTCAGCTCCACGGCGGCCTCGCGTCTTGTAGCAACAACAGCTACGACAGCTACGGCTGGTTTTTTACCTCCTGGACCGGCGGCGGCACGCCCGCTACCCGCCTCAGCAACTGGCTCGACCCCGACAATACCGGCGCGCTGGAGCTCAACGGCCGCGCTCAGCAACTGTGTAGCTTCTTCGTAAACGCTACGCCCCAAACCCGGGCCGTATGCGCCCCTGCCTCGGCGGTATACCAGCTCGAAGTAGGCCAAACCTTCGCCGGCCCCGTCGCGCTTACGCTCCAGGGCCTGCCTGCCGGCGCTACGGCTGCCTTCAGCGCCACCACCGCCAACCCCGGCGCTATGGTCACCCTCACCATATC
>CAYOTJ010000674.1:659-2265 GCA_964406855.1 uncultured Saprospiraceae bacterium | reverse complement strand
GAGTTGTGGCGGCAGCGCCTCAAAATATTGGGTAAGCTGCCGGGTAAGCGCTTCTTCGCCAGGCTCTGTAACGTTTTTTTGCTGTTGCAACAAGGCTTCGCGGAATGCGGCACGACCATCGCCGCCGCTTTGCAGTTCGTCTAACGCTGCCGACATGCGCCCGGTATAGTCCAATGTTTGGTAGTTTTCGCTCAGAATTTGGCGAGCATCCTGCCTGAGCGCGTGTACGGAGAAGACGCTGACGGCGCCCAAGATGGCGATGAGCGAGAGCAGGAGTCCGATACCCAGCGTGAGTTTGGTCTTTATGCGCATCAGGAAAGAATTATGATGTCGATGTTCATAGCTGTAATCTGGGGCAACAGCCCTGTGAGCGGTCCGGAAAACAACCGCAGCCCCAGCCAACCCGGGCGCGGCTTGCCCATACAGAGGGTAGTGATCTCTTTTTGGCGGGCCACTTCTACTATAGCGGGGGCTACGGCCCGGGCAGGCAGCCGGATGACCTCTGCCCCCAGCTGGGTAGCCAGCTTAAAGTGATTGATCAACCGGCGCTGTTTGTCTAAGGGGATTTTGTCGTCGCTTTCGCGGGGCGTCTGCACATACAACACATACCATTTGCTGTTGTAATAGCCGGCCAATCGGGCCGTTTTGCGAATAACAGTACGAGCCGTGGCCTCATTACTGCTGATACAGGCCAAAAATTTTTCATGCCGCAGCGCTGCCGACCGGGGCACTTCGGCTTCAACCTTGCGCTCTACCTGCCGGGCCACTTCTTTCAGGGCTAGCTCGCGCAGTTGAAGGATGTGATCCGACTTAAAAAAATGATTGAGCGCCAGGGGGATTTTCTCTGCGGCGTATATTTTTCCCTCTTTTAGCCTGTTGATCAATTCCTCGGCCGTGAGATCGATGTTGACTACCTCGTCGGCCATCTGAATGACCGAGTCAGGGATGCGCTCTTTTACCTCCACGCCGGTAATTTCGCGCACCTCTTCGTAAAGGCTTTCTATGTGCTGGATGTTTACAGCGCTAATGACATTGATGCCTGCATCGAGTATCTCGGCTACATCCTGCCAGCGTTTTTCGTGTTTGCTGCCTTCTATGTTGGTGTGGGCCAGCTCGTCGACAATTACTATTTCAGGCCTCAGGTTGAGGATGGCCTGTACATCCATTTCCTCCAGCGCTTTACCTTTGTAGAAGAGTTGGCGGCGGGGCACTACGGGTAATCCTTCGAGTAGTTGGCTGGTTTCTATGCGGCTGTGGGTTTCCACGTAGCCAATCTTAACATCGATACCGCTCTTGAGCAGGGTATGGGCTTCCTGCAACATCCGATAGGTTTTGCCTACGCCGGCGCTCATACCGATGTACACTTTGAACTTGCCCCGCCTTGACCGGCGGATCAGCTCCAGAAATTGTTTTACGTGTTCATCCCTGTTTTCCATCAGCGCGCCAAAGATACGGCTACAGCCGCAGTAAGGAAAAAATACTGTTGTGAAGGATTGCCTGACGCGTCAATAAACTGCGCTTCCGGGCCTCCCAGAAAACGCCCTTCTATGCGAAACATGGCTTGCTGGGAAGCGGCATAGTCCAAATTGGCCGAAACGCCATAGGT
>CAYOTJ010000674.1:0-649 GCA_964406855.1 uncultured Saprospiraceae bacterium | reverse complement strand
TCCTTTGGGCGCATCGGAGGCGATGATGACCCCGGCTTCGTCTTGATAAAGCTCCACGCGCAGCGCCGCCGCCGCTTTGGCTGAAAAAGCGTAACGCCCTATGATTACCCACGACAGCCAGGCGTCGTACCCCGAGTCGGATGCAGGGCGCTGCTGCCAGCCGGCGTCGAGGCCTGCCGTCAGGCCCCATTGGTCGTTGGGCTTCCATACGGCGTACAGGTTGTTGAAGTAGCGCCATTGCTCCGCGCCGTTGGGTTGTTCGTTGCCTGCATAGGTACTCCAGTTGAGGCTAAGGCCGCCGCCGGGAGCATTATACGTGAGCTGGGTACCTAAAGCCGGCGTCTGGTTGCCGGGCAGGCGTTGAATGCGTTGCCAGCCGTTGAGGTAGAGTATAGCCCCATACCAGCGCGCGTCGGGGGAGGTGTAACTCAGCCGGGCGCCTGCCTCGTAATAAGGAGAGTTTTCGGCCAGTAAACTACGGCTCAGTGTCCAGCAGTCGCGGCCAATGGCGCTCTCAAAACCGATGTGGGAGGGCAGCACGCCGGCGTCTAACCACAGCTCATGCCGGGCCGACAGCCGCAGGCCGGCGTTGGCTTCAAAAATATTTTTGAGCAATCAAGAGCTACTTATGGAACAAGAAGATTAAAAG
>CAYOTJ010000673.1:0-2271 GCA_964406855.1 uncultured Saprospiraceae bacterium | reverse complement strand
ATGCCGTTCTCCGCCGCGCCTAATAGCATCCTGACCTCTTTTTCGCGGCCGGCGCTGATGAAGTAGTTGGCTAAGTCGAAGGCGAAGAGGAAGGCGCCCTGCAAGAGAATGGACCTGCCATAACCGCGCAACCGCTCGGGGCGTTGGTCGGTATTTTTGGCGCGCTCCATGAGGTAGAGGCCGCCGGCCATATAGCCCAGGTCGAGGCCGGCATTGAGGAGTAGTATCTTTTGAAAGCCGTAGTGCTCGTTTATGGCGCCGTAGAGGGTAGGGGAGTCGGCTACGTGGCCGGCCGACCAATAGCCTAAGGCTGCAATGCCGAGGTTGACGCCATTCCACAGGGCGTTCATCTCATGAAAATAGCGATTCTGGCCCGTGTTGCGACCGCGCCATGTTAGTCCGGTAGCTATGTTGCCTGCCGCCCAGCCGCCGAGAACCAGCATAGCCGTGCGCTGATGGCCGAGGCGTGCCTGGTCGAAATGCAGGAGATCGGCCGTTGATGTCTGGCCCCAGAGGGCAGCGGCAGCGGCTGCAAAGAGCAGCAGCAGCGCCATGCGCAAAGCGCTTGAAGAATAACCGTTCATGGGGGTGAAACAGCAACGGCAGCAAATGGTTTACCGGCGGCGGTAGGCGCTCCAGAAGATGCTCCAGTCGAGCGAAGGCTGATAGTCTTTGGCGTAGAAAAAGTTGAGGCGCTGGATGGTAGCTGCGTCGGGTTGAGGGAGGCGCAGCCCGTCGAGCGGGCTGAAAACGCCCGGCAAAAGGCGTGGCAGGCCTTCTGCCGCCCGCATGTCGTATCCTACCCAGCTCAGTTGGCCTGTGAGCGCCTTCCAGGCGTGGCCGGCCCATTGGGTTGGTTGGCGCAGCCACAGGGCGTGCAAGGGCCATAGCAGCAATACCCCTGCCGCTAAAGTTATATCTAATAAGCGCTTGGCGCGTTGTTGCCGGGGCTCGGCTATCCTGAATTGAATGTCTATGGTATAAAGTTCGCCGGCTGTGTTTTTAGAATGGCTGCCGATGATACTCAAGCTTTCTTCGGGCAGGATTTTGTAGAGTATCTTAGGGCCAAGCCTGCTCATCCATTGCATAATGGCCTGGGCGCTGACATCGCGGGAGCAGAAGATGATCTCGTCTATGCGGTAGATGTGCACAATTTCCTCCAATTGGTCGAGGCGGCCGAGTTGGTCGGGGCCGTCGGCCTCGGGGTCTACGCGCCCCATCAGGTTTTTGTGTACAGCGGCTTGTTGCAGCAATTGGAGGGCGCGCCTGCACTCGTCCGGGCCGCCTACTACGGCTAAGTTGCGCACCTGATCCTGCCCCAGATTGAGGTTGCGGTAACGCAAAAAGTGGGCTGTCATGCGGGTTGCGGCGACGGCAGCCAGCGCCCATGCGGCGCCCAGCACAATGAGCGCCCGGCTCGATCGGTATTCCAGATCGAGGAAGCCATAAACGGCAGCCAGCAGCAGGCTGCCCAAAGCCAGGCCCCCGGCAATACGGCGAAGGCGAAAAGGCTGGTCGTAGCCGCCGCTGAAGTATACGGCGCCCACCCAGATGGCTACATACAGTGGAAAGTTGAGGTACAGAATGCTGGAGTGGTAGTAGTCGGGGTCGTGGAAGTGATAGGCGGCCCAGAAACGCTTGAGGAAAACGAGCCCGCCATAGAGGGTGACGGCATCGAGCAGCGGCCAGGCCAAGCGCCGGACGAGGTTGCTGAGCAGGGTAGCTGCGGCCTGAAGGTAGATGGCTGCCTGCAACATCCGAATGAATAGCCGGGCCTGCTCGCCTTCAAAGTGCTTGCGGGCAAAAATGATCATGGCCTGATAAAAGGCCTTTACATAGTTGAGGCTGCCTTTTTTAGTGCTCTCTCCTTTGTAGTGTATGATGGTGGTATGCGGAAAGTAGTAGTTTTTGAAGCCGGCCAATACGATGCGGTACGACAGGTCGATGTCTTCGCCATACATAAAAAAGGCTTCATCGAGCAGGCCGGCGCGATCCAGCGCTGAGCGGCGCATGAGCATAAAGGCGCCGGAGAGCACTTCGATTTCATGGGTTTCGTGCTCGGAAAGATAACCTAAATGATAGCGATTGAATCGTTGGGAGTGAGGGAAGAGGCGCGACAGGCCCACGGCTTTGCAAAAAGCTACCCAGGGCGAGGGGAAGCCCCGCTTCGACTCGGGCAGGAAATTGCCTGCCCCATCGATCATGCGCACGCCTAAGCCGCCGGCATCGGGCTGCTGGTCCATAAAGGCCACGCACTTTTCAAAAGTATCT
>CAYOTJ010000672.1:0-2276 GCA_964406855.1 uncultured Saprospiraceae bacterium | reverse complement strand
TCCGGGTACCGCGTCTTCGTGCCTCAGCCGGGTAAAAACTGCGCCCCCTGGTCCGGATCCCATCGCCCCTCATTGCCGTTAGCCATCGAGCCCTTCCACATGATTTTTGCAGCCATTTTTGCTACCTTTGTCAGCCATCTGGCCATTGGGCGGTACTTTTGCCTGCGGGCGCCAGACAATAACCTTTGCCGGTTAAACGATTCTATAAAAAGCAAACGACACACTTGCATGGATAAAATCAAAATCCTCTGGGCCGACGACGAAATCGACGTACTGAAACCCCAACTGCTCTTCCTCGAAAAAAAAGGCTACGAAGTGATCACCGTCACCAATGGCTATGATGCGCTGGAAGAATGCCAGGAAAACAACGATATCGACGTCGTATTCCTCGATGAAAGTATGCCCGGCATCACCGGCCTCGAAACCTTAGCCAAGCTCAAAGAAATCAGCCCGGCCATGCCCGTGGTGATGATCACCAAAAACGAGGCCGAATCGGTGATGGAAGAAGCCATCGGCTCCCAGATCAGCGACTACCTCATCAAACCCGTAAACCCCAACCAGATCCTCCTGACCCTCAAAAAAATCATCGACAACAAGCGCTTAGTGCGCGAAAAAACCAGCTCCGACTACCAGCAGGAGTTCCGCCAGATCTTCATGCAGATCAACAGCGGCCTGGGCGTCAGCGAGTGGGTCGATATCTACCGCAAAATCATTGGCTGGGAGCTCAAAATCGACGAGAGCAACTCTGTGGAAATGGCCGATATCTTAGCCATGCAAAAGGGCGAGGCCAATACCGAGTTCAGCAAGTTTGTGGTAAAAAATTACCTCGACTGGGTAAACCGCCCCGATGGCCCCGTGATGAGCAACCGGCTCATGCGCGAGAAGGTCTTCCCTTACCTCAATACCGATACGCCCACCATCATGCTGCTCCTCGACAACCTCCGCTACGACCAGTGGAAGATGATCGAGCCCATACTGTCGGAGTACTTCCGCGTCATGGAGGAGGATTATTTTTACAGCATCCTGCCCACCTCCACCCAGTACAGCCGCAACGCCATCTTTGCCGGCATGATGCCCGCCGAGATTGAAAAGCGCCACAAAGACTGGTGGAAAAACGACAACGACGAAGGTGGTAAAAACCTCCACGAGGCCGATCTGCTGGGCGAGCAGGTGCGCCGGCTCATGCGCCGCGAAATCCGCTTCGACTATGTGAAGGTCACCAACGTGACCAATGCCAAGCAAATGCAGGACAGCATACTCGACTACCTGCGCAACGACCTCACCGTCATCGTTTACAACTTCATCGACATGCTGTCGCATGCCCGCACGGAGATGGAAGTACTCAAGGAATTGGCCGGCGACGAGCGCGCCTACCGCTCGCTCACCCGCTCGTGGTTTGAAAATTCACCCCTCTGGGCCGCCCTCCAACGGGCTGCCGAGCGCGACATACAGCTCATCATCACCACCGATCACGGCACCATCCGCGTGAATACGCCCTCCAAGATCGTCGGCGACCGCGAAACCACCACCAACCTGCGCTACAAAGTGGGCCGCAACCTGCAATACGACAAGCGCGATGTGCTGGAAATCCGCGACCCTGCCGAGGCCATGTTGCCGCGCCCCAATGTGAGCTCGACGTTTGTATTTGCCAAGGAAGACAAATTCTTCCTCTACCCCAACAACTACAACTACTACAACAACATGTTCAAAAACACATTTCAGCACGGCGGCATCAGCCTCGAAGAGATGATATGCCCCGTCGTGCGCCTCAAAAGCAAATGATTTGGCGACATGGGGCGATCATTGAGCGTCCCGGATCACCAACGCTAATAAAGACGCGACGGCAGGCATGGCTAACCATCAACCGCAAGACTGGCGCCAACTACTGAACCAGGCTAAGGCCTACGAGCAGGCGGGCGACGTATACAACGCCATCAAGCTCTATAAGCGCGTAGCCAAACTAGAACCCGAGCAGCCCGAGGCCTATGAGCGTATGGGCCTCATCTATCAGCAGCGCCGCGAGTGGAAGCCGGCCTTCCACTACCACAAAAAAGCCTTATCGCTATCGCCCGCCAACCGCGAAGTATGGTGGAGGCTGGGCATAGCGGCTACGGGCCTCAACAAGCTCAAATTAGCCGGCAGCGTATGGTCAAAATTTGGCCCCGCCCCAGGCGGCGGCTCGCCCGAGGGGCTGCGCTTAGCCTACGACGGCAGCTTCGAGATACTCTGGATGCGGGCGCTCGACCCCGCCCGCGCCCAGATACTCAGCATCCCCC
>CAYOTJ010000671.1:0-2277 GCA_964406855.1 uncultured Saprospiraceae bacterium | reverse complement strand
GGTATGTTTTACCGCTTTATGACTCTGGCCTCTACTTTCCGCATCGTGGCTCTCGGCGGCGGCGCCGCCGGCTTTTTTAGCGCCATTCGCGCGGCCGAATGCGGCGGCGGCGGCGTCCGAGTCGTCGTCCTCGAACGCGGCCGGGAGGTGCTCTCCAAAGTGCGTATCTCCGGCGGCGGGCGCTGCAACCTTACTCATGCTTGTTTTGAGGCCCGCGAATTGGTGAAAAATTACCCGCGGGGCAGCCGAGAGCTGTTGGGGCCGTTCAACCGCTTTGCCTGCGGCGATACCCTCGACTGGTTCGGCCGGCGCGGCGTAGCTACCAAGATCGAAGACGACGGCCGTATTTTTCCCACTACCGACGATTCGGCTACGATTGTCGACTGCCTTCAGCGCGAGGCGCGCCGCTTAGGCGTGCAGGTGCTCACCGGGCAGCGCATCACGGCCCTGCTGCCTCCGGCCCATCCCGATGCCGCCTGGACGGTGGAGGGCGCCCAGGGACAGCGCTGGGAGGCCGACCGGCTGCTCATTGCCACAGGCAGCAGCAGCGCCGTATGGGAGATGTTATCGGGGCTGGAACTGTCCATAGTGCCGCCTGTGCCCTCGCTTTTTACGTTCAACAGCAAAGACCCCCGCCTTGCCGAATTGGCCGGCGTTTCGGTATCTTTTGCCGAGCTCAACATTCCCGGGGCCAAGCTGGCGGCTGCCGGGCCGCTGCTCATTACCCATTGGGGGCTGTCGGGGCCGGCTGTGTTGCGGTTGTCGGCCTGGGGCGCCCGCGAGTTGGCCGCCCGCCATTATCGCTTTGAACTGGAGGTGAACTGGGTAGGCCAAGCGATGGAAAATATAATTGAAGCGCTGAACGAACTCAAGGCCGATAACGCCCGCCGCCAACTGGGGGTACACCCCGCCTTTGAGCTGCCCGCCCGCCTTTGGAAGCGACTGATTGGCCATAGCGGCATAGCGCCCACCACCCAATGGGCGCAACTCAGCAAAGCCCAACTCTCGGGGCTGGCTCAGTTGTTGGGCGCCTCGCGGCTTCCCATCGATGGCAAAAGCACCTTCAAAGAGGAGTTTGTCACCGCAGGCGGTATTGACCTCCGCGAGATCAACTTCAAGACTTTCGCCAGTAAGCGCTATCCCTCTTTATACTTTGCCGGCGAAGTGCTCGATATTGACGCCATTACCGGCGGCTTCAACTTTCAGGCTGCCTGGACCGGCGGCTGGATTGCCGGCGAAGCTATGACCGCCGGGCATTGAGCGCGGTATATTTACTACTGCCTTACTCCCGTAAAGACAGCGTGTTTTCGAGCGCCGCTATCGTCGTTGTACCAATAGTCGACCTTAAGGATGCGGTGATCGTTCTCCTGAAGACGGCCTATGGCTGTAAGCCGCCGACAGCGGGGGCGGTTGCCGTGGGCTGTTATAAACCAGTCATATCCCGCACCAATGTCAATACCAGGTTCAAAAGGCTCACAGTCTAAGGTTAAGCCGGTGAGCCGGGTGACAGGTGTGTTATTTATATTAATGTAATATTTTAGTTCCAGCATAAATTCTTCCGTTGGGTTTTCTGTAGAACTTCCTTTGTATAAGCCAAAGACAGGGGCCTGACCTGCCGCTATATACCTGAGCTCCATTTGCTGGTAGCTGGTGTCGGAGCGGTTGGGTAGGGGTAAACAATTGAGCGGATCATTTCTCTTTGCAATCAGCCGTATAGGAATTGTTCCTTCAAACCATGAGAAATTCATCTCAAGAATAGGATCATTGAATAGCCGTGGGTCGCTACCTACTTTCCATTCATAGGTGGTATTGGGCTCAATTGAGATGGGCCGAAAATATACAATGCCTGCAAAGCTGGTATCTATCGGGACGCTTGTTGCCGTATCTGCGCTAAAGACTGAGTCGAGCATAACAAAAGCGGCGGATGGCTGCTGTACGCTCAAACAAGGGTCGTAGTTGGGGCATTCCCAGTTGGCGGGGTCGTTGCAGGGAACAGCGGTTACTTCCTCGTCTTTACAACTGCTAAGGCTTAGGCACAAGCCAATAGTAGCGACGGAAAAAGCGATGAGATGGTTGCGACGCATGAATATCAGGTATTTAGCATAAGATAGTGCCTGCGTTACTTGAAGTTAGCGCCGGCCATTTTTGTGTATGGACTACTGTATTTGTTCAAATTTTGTTGTTCAGAATGTTATAATGAACATATATTAAAATTTAACGTCGTTTTGATGCAACATGTTTACCAAAAAAATTAAAAAAAAGTCCATAAGTAAGAAT
>CAYOTJ010000670.1:0-2280 GCA_964406855.1 uncultured Saprospiraceae bacterium | reverse complement strand
GACAAATATCATTGTATGCCTTAGGCCTATCGGTATATCTTTGCCGCCAAACGCTGACGAACTGTGATCGAAACAGACATCATCATTATTGGGGCAGGACCGGTAGGCCTGTTTACCGTCTTTGAAGCAGGGCTACTCAAAATGCGCTGTCACCTCATCGACGCGCTGCCGCAGCCCGGCGGCCAACTTACGGAGATCTATCCGAAGAAACCCATCTACGACATTCCGGGCTATCCCTCTGTATTGGCAGGCGACCTCGTCAACAACCTCATGGAGCAGATTGCGCCCTTCAAGCCGGGTTTCACCTTAGGCGAGCGCGTAGACAAACTCGAAAAACGGGAAGACGGTCGCTGGCAGGTAACCACCAACGAAGGTACGGTACACGCCGCCCCCGTAGTGGCCATCGCCGCAGGTTTGGGTAGTTTTGAACCCCGAAAGCCCCCCATAGACAATATTGCCGACTACGAAAAAAAGGGAGTCGACTACTTCATCAAGGATCCCGAAAAATACCGCAATCAGCGCGTGGTTATTGCCGGCGGCGGCGACTCGGCCCTCGACTGGACCATCTTTTTAGCCGATGTAGCTCGGGAGGTGACCCTCGTACACCGCCGCACCGAGTTTAGGGGCGCCCTCGACAGCGCCGAAAAAGTACACGAGCTGGCCCTGCAAGGCAAGGTAAAGCTGCTCACCGAGGCCCAGGTTATCGGGCTCGGCGGCGAAGGCAAGCTCGGCGAAGTGCTCATAGAACACAATAACCTTGGGCAGTTTGCGCTTGAAGCTGATTATTTTCTCCCGCTTTTTGGTCTCACGCCCAAGCTGGGCCCCATCGGCGAGTGGGGACTTGAACTGGAAGACAACGCCATCAAAGTCAACACCTTCGACTACAGCACTAACCTGCCGGGCGTCTACGCCATCGGCGACGTGAATACCTACCCCGGCAAGCTCAAGCTCATCCTTTGTGGCTTTCACGAAGCTACCCTGATGTGCCAGTCGGCTTTTGGCATAGCTTATCCGGGCAAAAAACTCAGCTTTAAGTACACTACCGTGCAGGGCGTTGAGGGCTTTGCCTCCTGAAAGAATTAAGATCAGTTGCACATGGAGCATCCGGCGCGGGCGTAGCCCGTGCCGGTTTTTTTATACCGCGCATCGGCAGGTTTTGTGAATCTTAGTTTGAAGAACTTTACTTTTGCTGCCACTTTGCTCACCCAACTCAGCTCATCATGCAACAACGCATTGCTCAAATGGCCTTAGTAGTAGCCGACTATGACGAGGCCATTGACTTCTACACCCGGAAACTCAAATTCGACTTACTGGAGGACACCCGCCTCAGCGATACCAAGCGCTGGGTGCGCGTATCTCCGCCCGGCGCCGACGGCGGCTGCGGCCTGCTGCTGGCTCAGGCCGCTACCGATGAGCAACGCTCCCGCGTGGGCAACCAGACTGGCGGCCGGGTGTTCCTTTTCTTGCATACCGACAACTTCGACCGCGACTATCAGAACCTACTCGACCAGCAGGTGCAAATCATTCGCGAACCCAGCGTAGAGTCGTATGGAAAAGTAGCCGTCTTTGCCGACCTCTACGGCAATCTCTGGGACATGATAGGCCCGGCCTGATCCGTCTGGGGGCCTACTGCCAACCGCTTCTGTCGGGTATGGCCAATACCCGGAAAGCCGACTCCGGCGCCGCCCGATAAACGGCGATATCGGTGATCTGCCGGGGGCCCCGGTTGCCCGACAACAGCACGCGCCCGTAGGGTTTGTAGTCTTCCCAAGGGCTCATGATGCGGGGCGCAGCATCGTTGTAATGCGCAAAGTAGCGCCACTCCGACACCAACTGCGTGGCCTTATCTACGGCCACTAAGTATTTGTTATCCGGCGTATCGCCCACCCTGGCAAAGGTCAGCTCCAGCCAGTCGGCGGGTCGCCCGGCCGCTGTGCGCAGCGTATCGCCTGCATAGCGCAGCGTCAGGCCGCTGTCTTTCAGCTTAAAAGGCATAAACACCCAGTAGCTGTCGTTGATCCAGATGCTCTTGGCCATGGCGGCATACTTGGCTAAACTGTCGGGATGGGTCTGCACTACCCCGTCTACCTGCGCCTGCCCCAGGCCCGTGTTCACGTTCACCAGCAGCACCGTTGGCTTGCCCACAAAATCGATGCGCACGTCGCCCGTCCATTTGTCCCACAGGAGTTGGCGGCGGCCAAAAAAATTCCAGCTCAGGTAGCGGGTCTCATCCCAGGCCGCCCGCCCGCCCTGAGCCGCCATCACAGCATCAGCTAATGC
>CAYOTJ010000669.1:1441-2285 GCA_964406855.1 uncultured Saprospiraceae bacterium | reverse complement strand
CCTTTATGGCTGCCCTTTGGCTTTTTTCCGGTATCCAAGGGCCGCCGCTCGGGCCTGCTCTTCCCCCGCGACTACGAATATTCGCCCCAATGGGGCTTCGGCATACAAAACATAGGCTGGTTTTTCCCCTTGGGCGATCACTTCAACCTCTCGCTCACGGGCAACATCTACCTCAAAGGCACCTGGGGCGTGACGGCCGCCTCCAATTACCGCAAGCGCTACGGCTACAACGGCTCTTTCAATTTTTCTTACGACAGCCGCCGACAGGAAGAAGTGGTGTCGATCATTGACCCCGCTACCGGCCAGCCCATGCTCGACGATAATGGCCAGCCCATGCGCGAAGCCAAGATATTTCGCAACAACGGTATCAACCTGCGCTGGTCGCACAATCAGGATGCCGCCGCCCACCCCACCAATCGACTTGGCGGCTCCATCAACCTACAAACCAACAACTTCCAGCGAAGGGTGCTCAACGACGCCCGATCGGTGCAAACAAACACCATCAACTCCAACTTCAACTTCTCCAAAAACTGGACGGATAAACCTTTCTCCCTCAGCCTGGGCTTTGCGCATACCCAAAACAACAACACCCGCGAGATGAGCGTCGATTTCCCGACCTTCCAGTTTCAAACCCAAACCCTCTACCCCTTCCGCAAGCAGGGCCGCGGCGGCCCCGCCCGCTGGTACGACAACATCAACCTCCGCTATACCAACGAAGCCAAAGCCCGTTTTGTAGGCAGCGATACCACCTTCTTCACCGGCGAAACCCTCGAAGCTGCCCAGTATGGCGCGCGCCATACCGTTACGGCGGGCACCTCGCTCAAGGTGCTCAAATACTTCAACC
>CAYOTJ010000669.1:218-1431 GCA_964406855.1 uncultured Saprospiraceae bacterium | reverse complement strand
GGCTACAACGAGGTCTGGCAGTTTAAAACCGTCGACCGCGACTTCATCG
This sequence comes from uncultured Saprospiraceae bacterium, assembly GCA_964406855.1. GTDB lineage: Bacteria > Bacteroidota > Bacteroidia > Chitinophagales > Saprospiraceae > JAUMBM01. The sequence continues at coordinate 1,382 of CAYOTJ010000669.1, read as the reverse complement.
CCGACCCCAACAGTATCAGCGTCGACACCCTCATCGACGCCAATGGCAATCTGGTATTCGACACCACCGACTTCGGTACCATCCGAACGGTGCAAACGCCCGGCTTTGCGGCCTTCCGAACCTACTCGGGCAGCCTTTCACTCAACACCCAGCTCTTCGGCACCCTGCGCTTCAGCCGGGGGTGGCTGCGCGGGGTACGCCACGTCATTAAACCTTCTATATCGCTTAACTACGCGCCCGACTATACCAACGCCCGCCTCAACTATTACTCCGTCATAGCCGATACCACCGAACGAGATCGCTTCAATACCTACTCCCGCTTTGAAGGCGGCATCTACGGCACGCCCCCTCGCACCGAGCAGCAGTTGGGCGTATCGTATAGCCTCAACAACATCTTTGAAGCCAAAATATTTGGCAAGCGCGATACCGTTGCCCGCAACATCAAGCTCTTCGACAACTTAGTAGTGAACGGCAGTTATAATTTCGCCGCCGACTCGCTGAAGTGGACCCCCGTCAGCGCCCGGGGCGCCGCCCGCTTCCTCAAGGGCGCCACCACCCTGGCGCTGGGCGCCCAGTTTGACCCCTATGTGGTGGAGAAGAACGCCCGCGGCGCTTTGGTGCGCGTCAATCGAACCGCCTGGAAAGAAACCGGCAAGCCCCTGCGCTTTGTAGACGCCAATATGGTGCTCAGCACCAACCTCACCGTAGGCAAACTGAGGGCCCTGCTGCAAGGCAAAGAAGAAGAAGTCGTGGAGCGCGTTGACCCCGAAGACCGCGACGGCGCCGCTCTCAGGCCCCAACGCGACGAGCCCGTGGAAGAAACCGACTTCCTCAGCCTATTCGAGAATTTCAGCATAAGGCACAACCTCTCTCTGCAATACAGCGATCAGGGCCCCGGCCGCAAAGATACCCTCCGCCTCACCGCCAACTCCATCGAAATGCGGGGCAGCATCCAACTGACCCCCAACTGGCAGATTGACGTAGGCAGTATCGGCTACGATTTCGTCTCAAAGAACATCACTTACCCCTACCTGGGCTTCAGCCGCGACCTGCAGATCCACGTGCCCTACGACACGCTGGCCCAGCTGGGCCGCTTCCAGCCGGACACGGTGATCTCGGGCGAGCTCGGCCTGCGCAGCCTGCAGGCGGCGCTCTACCGCATGG
>CAYOTJ010000669.1:0-208 GCA_964406855.1 uncultured Saprospiraceae bacterium | reverse complement strand
GGAATACTTACAGCTTTTTCATTCGCGTGAAGCCTGGCACCATGGATTTCCTCAAGCTCCCCTATCAGCGCAACAACGCCGACGGGGCCGACGTGTTCCGCTAACGCGCCCCAACCGCCTGCCGGGCAAACAGCGCATCGATGGCCTGCTTCCGAAAGCCGAAGATGCCCTCCACCTGCCGCTCTACAAATAAGGCGTTGGCTATGCT
>CAYOTJ010000668.1:1149-2286 GCA_964406855.1 uncultured Saprospiraceae bacterium | reverse complement strand
CAAAAATTTGGCATCCATCATACGCGGGTTTAAAATTGGGGTTACCAAAAACGCGCGCATCATCCAATCCGATTTTACCTGGCAACCGCGATACCACGACCACATCATCCGCGACGACCGATCGTATCATACCATTTCGGCATACATCGTTAATAATCCCGTGAAATGGGCCGATGACAAATTCCACCGTTCATGAGCCGCATCACCGAAAACATCATCGAAGCCTTTGCCATCGATTTGCTTCAGCAGCTCGGTTACAGCTACGTCTATGCCCCCGACATTGCGCCCGACGGAGAGGGCGCCAGCCGCTCAGCGGATCAGCGCGAGAGTTATGCCCAAGTTTTGTTGTTGGATAGGCTACAAAAAGCCGTTGGCGCCATCAATCGGCTGATACCCGCCGAGGCCCGGGCCGAGGCCATCAAAGTAGTACAGCGCATTGCGTCGCCCGAGCTGCTGAACAACAACGAGGTCTTTCACCGGCTGCTCACCGAGGGCGTCCCCGTGTCGAAGCGGGTAGCGGGCGAAGAGCGGGGCGACCGGGTTTGGCTCATTGATTTTAAAAACCCGAAGAACAACGACTTTGTGGTGGCCAACCAGTTCACCGTCGTTGAAAACGGCCATCATAAGCGGCCCGACGTCGTCCTCTTTGTCAATGGCATTCCGCTGGTGGTGATGGAGCTCAAAAACGCCGCCCACGAGAAGGCCACCCTCCATTCGGCCTTCCAGCAGATAGAAACCTACAAAACCACCATCCCCGGCCTGTTTACCTACAACGGCTTTGTGGTCATTTCCGATGGCCTGGAAGCCAAGGCGGGTTCCATTTCGGCTGGTTTTAGCCGCTTCATGGCCTGGAAATCAGCCGACGGCAAAGCCGAAGCCTCGCATTTGGTGAGCCAGTTGGAAACCCTCATCCAGGGTATGTTGAAGCAGGAGACCTTGATAGACCTGATCCGGCACTTCATCGTTTTTGAAAAGACAAAAAAGGAAGACCCCAAAACCAGCATCACCACCATCACCACCGTCAAAAAAATGGCGGCATACCACCAATACTACGCCGTCAACCGAGCCGTGGAATCTACCCTGCGGGCCACGGGCTATACCGGCGTGCTCGAAGACCCTATTTTTTATGGCCTGCCG
>CAYOTJ010000668.1:245-1139 GCA_964406855.1 uncultured Saprospiraceae bacterium | reverse complement strand
AGCCAGCAGCCCCCCGGCGACCGGAAAGGCGGCGTGGTATGGCACACCCAGGGCAGCGGCAAGTCGTTGTCGATGGTTTTTTATACCGGCAAGATCGTGCTGGCCTTAGACAACCCCACGATTCTGGTGATCACAGACCGCAACGACCTCGACGACCAATTGTTTGATACTTTCGCCGCCGCCAAACAACTGCTCCGCCAAGACCCCGTCCAGGCCGATGGCCGCCAGCAGTTGAAAGACCTCCTGAAAGTGGCCTCCGGCGGCGTGGTATTCACCACCATCCAGAAGTTCCAGCCCGAAGAAGGCAATGTATACGACCTGCTCTCCGACCGGGAAAACATCGTGGTCATCGCCGACGAGGCCCACCGAACCCAGTACGGCTTCAAGGCCAAAACCATCGATGAAAAAGACGCCCAGGGCAATGTAGTAGGTAAAAAAATCGTCTACGGCTTCGCCAAATACATGCGCGACGCCCTGCCCAACGCCACCTACTTGGGGTTCACGGGTACGCCCATCGAAAATACCGATGTAAACACCCCCGCGGTTTTTGGCCATTACGTGGATGTGTACGACATCGCCCAAGCCGTGGAAGACGGGGCCACCGTTCGCATCTACTACGAAAGCCGCTTAGCCAAAGTGGCGCTCAGCGACGAAGGCAAACAATTGGTGGAAGCGCTCGACGAGGAGCTCGACCAGGAAGACCTCACCAACACCCAAAAGGCCAAAGCCAAATGGACCCAGTTGGAAGCCCTGGTAGGCAGCGAAAATCGCGTCAAAAACATCGCCAGAGACATCGTAGCGCACTTTAGCCAACGGCAGGAAGTATTTGAAGGCAAGGGCATGATCGTGGCCATGAGCCGCCGCATTGCCGCCGACTTGTACGAAGCCATCATT
>CAYOTJ010000668.1:0-235 GCA_964406855.1 uncultured Saprospiraceae bacterium | reverse complement strand
CCCTGTACATCGACAAGCCCATGCAGGGCCTCAACCTCATGCAGGCCATCGCCCGCGTCAACCGCGTGTACAAAGACAAACCCGGCGGCCTCATCGTAGACTATCTGGGCATTGCCGCCGACCTCAAAAAAGCCTTAGCTTTTTATGCCGACGCCGGCGGCAAGGGCGATCCCACCATCGCCCAAGAGCAAGCCGTGCAGCTGATGTTGGAGAAGCTGGAGGTGGTGTCCAACAT
>CAYOTJ010000667.1:0-2288 GCA_964406855.1 uncultured Saprospiraceae bacterium | reverse complement strand
ATACGGCCGCCGCCCAGCCCGCCCCCGGCTTGCGCCCCATTACCGACTTCCCCGACCGCGACATCACCCTTATCCTCATTAAGTTTAAGGCGCGCAACGCGCAAACCCTCAATATGCCGCGCAATATCAATGAAAATACCAATCTCCAGGCAGCAGTGCCGGCCATCGAAATCAGCCGCCTCTACGCCACCATGGGCGCCGGCGAGCGCAGCCTCCGCTGGATTGCCGCCGTCATCATCGGTGTCAGCATACTCAGTATTTTCATCAGCCTTTTTGCCAACCTCAACAACCGGCGCTACGAGCTGGCTCTCATGCGCGTTATGGGCGCTTCGCGCAGCAAGCTCTTTACTTTGCTCCTGCTCGAAGGGGTGTTGCTGGCGGCCATCGGCTGTGCGTTGGGGCTAATACTCAGTCATGGCGGTATGGCCGTAGTGGCCCGATACCTCACCGAGGCTTACCGCTACGATTTCCAACCCTGGGCATTGTTGCCGGCCGAAGGTTGGCTGCTGGGCGGCGCCATCGGTCTGGGCGCGCTGGCATCCGTGGCGCCCGCCATCCGGGCCAGTCGCACCGACATCCACAATACCCTGGCAGAATGAGTTCCATAAACATACGGCTGCTCGACCAGCCTCTTTCCGCCGAACAGTGCGCCGCCTGGGTGGAAGATCCCGGCGCGGGCGGTGTGGCGGTGTTTGTAGGCACAGTGCGCAACCAAACCCAGGGCCGCCACGTAACCCGCCTGGAGTTTGAAGCCTACGGCCCCATGGCTCTGCGTGAAATGGAAAAAATAGCGCAATCCATACTTCAGCAGTGGCCCGCCAAGCGCGTTGCCATCCACCATCGTACCGGTACGCTCACCATAGGCGAAGCCGCCGTGGTCATCGCCGTAAGCGCTCCGCATCGCGGGGCCGCCTTTGCTGCCTGCCAATATGCCATTGATACCCTCAAACAAACGGTACCCATCTGGAAAAAAGAAGTCTTCGAAGATGGAGAAGTATGGGTAGGATCAAGGCCTTGAGCCAACCGGGTCAACCATTTTGAAACTATATTTTTATTGGCATTCCCTGCTCAATAGCCGATATTGCACCCCGAGGGCCTCTATCCATGCCGCCCTCCAAGGCTGTTCATTCCTCATTCAAAACCATAACTATGAAACCGTTTTTACTTATGCTTGGCTTCGGCGTCCTTATCGCGGCAAATACCCGGGCCCAGGCGCTTGAAATTTTGCTGGTCGACGACTCCAAGGACGATTTTAGCAATACCGCCGTTATTGCGGCGGCCCTAACGCAGGGCGGCTATGATTTCGATACTTTCGATGCGCCCGGCGCCGCCAATCCGCTAACCGCCGAAGACCTTGGGTTGTACGATTTGGTCATCTGGCACACCTCCACCGATGGCGCGGCACTAGACCTGTGGTCGCGTGCTGATGCCGATAATGAAGCCCTGATTGCCTACCTCGAAAACGGGGGTAACCTCTGGCTCATTGGCAACGACTTTTCATCCGACCGCTATGGCGCCGCCGCAGTCGATGTTACAGAAGGCGAGTTTCCATACGACTTCCTCGGCATCGCTCAGTACGCCGCCCAAGCCTATGGCGACGACGGCGGTTTGGGCGTTCCTGCTGTGGCCCCGGCCGACGATCAGCCCATTGAAGGAATCGACAACATAACCTGGCAATTTTCAACCCTCTGGTGGGCCGATGTGATCACACCTCGTGCCGGAGCAGTAAGCATCTACAACATGTCGGGCAATGGCTACCTATTCAACGGCCAGGCAAGCGGCCTTTGGTACGACAATGACGTCTCCAAATGCCTGACTTTTGGCTTCGATCTCTCCTTAGCCGGTACTCAGGCAATGGTTGATGCCACGGTAAGCAGCGTCATCGAATTTTTCAGGCAAGAGCTGATCTCTTATCAGGAAGAGGTAACTGCTGCGCTGCCCTACATAACCATATCTCCAAACCCCGCTGCCGAAGCCGTACAATTGACGCTGGAACTGGCCGATCAGACCTTCCTCCAAATTGACGTCTTTAATGCGCTCGGCCAACGCGTAGATGCCATCGCAGCCCCTGCCCGGATGGCGCCGGGTATTTATACCTTCATCTGGGCGCCCGCCGCAACACTACCCAACGGCAACTACGGCATACGCATCCGCACCCGCGATAAAGTCGTATCCAGGCAGGTAATCTTGTCGCGGTAATATGTAGATAGGCAGGGGTAATTATTTGGAGCCGCCGCCGTCGCTTCGCTAGTCGGCTACCGCCACCACGCCCTCGTTGCACTCGGTCG
>CAYOTJ010000666.1:0-2308 GCA_964406855.1 uncultured Saprospiraceae bacterium | reverse complement strand
GGCAAAAACGGGAATCAGCGAAGCCGAATGCCCTCCGGTCGAAAACGTCAGCATAATTTCCTCGTAGGAGCGCCGCCCGAAAGACTCGGCCCCCGACAGCGACAAGCCTCCGGTTTCGTGGTCGGCGGTCACCACCACCAACGTATTGCCGTCGCGGGCGGCAAAGTCAAGCGCCAGCCCCACCGCCTCGTCGAAATCCTTCATCTCCGTCACTAAATACTGGCCCTCATTGTTGTGGCCCGCCCAATCGATTTGCGAGCCCTCCACCATCAGGAAGAACCCCCTCGGGTTGGCGTCCAACTGCTCCAGCGCCATGCGCATGGCATTGGCTAAGAAGGGCCCCCTGCCCTCGGTCATGCGGGGCATACCATCGGCCGCCAGCAGATAGCCTTTGCGCTCGCCGGGCAGCGGTTTCAGCGCGCTGGTATCTACGGCAAAGCCGCGTGCGCGCAGCGTATCCAAATAGTTGAGCCCATCGGCGCGGCGCACAAAATGCTGAAGTCCTCCGCCCGCAAAAAAGTCTACCGGCGCGTCGGCCAATTGGGCGGCAATGGCGTCGTTAAAGCGTCGAAAAGGCACATGGGCGTAAAAACTGGCCGGTGTGGCGTCGGTTATCGAAGAGGTTGCAATAACTCCGGTGGCCTTACCCTGGGCGGCGGCCCACTCCAGTATGGTTTCCCGGGGTAGGGTGTCGCCGTCTACGCCAATGGCCTCATTGTAGGTCTTATAGCCCGTTGCAAAAGCGGTAGCCCCCGCCGCCGAGTCGGTTATTTTGGCGCCCACTGCATAGTTTTGGTGCAATCCGATATGCGAAAAACGCGGAAAATTGCTGGGGGTATCGCCAAAGTAGAAGCTGGTGGAAAGTTGCGCCAGCCCCATCCCGTCGCCAATGAGCAAAATAACATTCTGAGTCCCTTGCGGCGCCTCGACAGCCATCTGGCGCTGGCACGAAAACAAGCCGGCAATCCCCAAAGCCAGCAGCAAAGCCGGCGCCCCCCATTTTATAGTCCGTATCATAACAAAAAGACATTTAGCCGCAAAGGTAAACGGCAAAGCTCATAATGCTCCGCTGTGTTACATTATGGCAATGTAAAGAAATGAGCACAACGCTGCATGGATAGTGCGCGCCTGCGTGAGGGATAGAAGCGATATACCCGACCCCAAGGGAGGGTATAATAGCGGATAGCCCGACCCCCGGCCCATGTGCAGTCGCTATTCGCCAGGGTAAATGCTAAAGGGGCCGGGGGGCACGCCCTAAAAAAAATAACCGGCCCGACTTGGCGAAAAAAAACATCCCGGACTTTGGCGTTTCCTGCTCAAAATCCGGGATGCTCCTGGTGGGCAGCGCCCAAATATTATTCGTATTTGTAAGGCAACACCTTGCTGTCTTTGACGGTCGAGAGGGTCATGAGGGTCTTCAGACGCTCGATTTCCTCGATCTGCGACAAGGTTTTGAACAGCAGCTTTTCGTAGGTGGGAATGTCCTGGCAGATGATTTTCATGATGAAATCGGCATCGCCGGTGATGATGTAGCACTCTACGATCTCGTCGATCTCCTTGATCTTCTCTAAGAAATTGTTGAGGGCATTCTCCTTTTGCCAGGCCAGAGAAACCAACACGAACGTCTTGACATTCAAGCCAATAGACTGTGGATTCACCTGAGCGTGATAGCTCTCAATGATTTCGCTCTGCTCCAGCTTTTTTACCCGTTCGAGGGTAGGCGCCGGCGACAACCCGATTTTTTTCGACAAATCGAGGTTAGTGATTTTACTGTTATCCTGGAGTATCTTCAGGATTTTGAGGTCAATCTTATCCAATTTTTCTGCCATGACCAGCAATGAGTTTGAAGTTTCGGTTCTAATTGAAATTTGACGCAAGATATACAGTGCAAAAATAAAATACAAGCCTTTTATGTAGAAAGCTATTGGAAATTTTATTCCACCTTGACCTTGCGTGAAATTTGATAATATTATTCTGCCTGATTAGACGCAAGAAAGTCGGGTTGGTTACAACCCGCCGGGCGGTTTTTCCGTTACATACGCAATGTGCCGGCAGCAGCGCCCTTTGCCGGGGAGCAGGCGCTCCGGCAGCAAACTGTCAACCATAAATAAATACATGACCCCCAACTGGGACGCGTTTCGCCAACTGCTCAATGAAGCCGGCCGGGAAGGCCGGTCGGGGCTGTTTGTCATCGACTTCGAGATGCAGCGCCCGCTTTGGTTTCCGCTTCAGGACCTCGACCCGGCCCGGGTATTGTACGACTTTCAGGGGGTTGGCAACGCCGCTGTCGATGTGGCCGACGATACGC
>CAYOTJ010000665.1:0-2316 GCA_964406855.1 uncultured Saprospiraceae bacterium | reverse complement strand
GTAATTTACGCCGTTACCGCAGCCAGTCTATGCCTTTTTTGAGCAATGCTAAGGTTTGGGCTTCCGCACTTCCGGGCTCAGGCTGATGATTGTAGCTCCAGGAGGCCTGGGGCGGCAAACTCATCAGTATACTTTCTGTACGGCCGTCGGTTTCAAGCCCAAATTTGGTGCCCCGGTCCCATACGAGGTTAAACTCTACATAGCGCCCCCGGCGCAGGTACTGCCATTGCTTTTCGGCCTCGCTAAAGGGGGCGTCGGCATACTTGTCGAGCAGATGGGCATAGATGGGGGCAAAGGCCCGACCGACATCCAGCACAAAGCGGTGCAACTTCTCTTTGCCTCCGGGCTCGTCGCTGGAGAGCCGATCAAAAAAAATGCCGCCTACGCCTCTGGTTTCCTGCCGATGAGCGAGGTAAAAGTAGTCGTCGGCCCATTGCTTGAACCGGGGGTAATAATCCGCTTGATGTTTGTCGCATACCGCTTTAAGCTGATCATGAAACCAACACGCATCTTCGGGGCGAATGTAGTGCGGCGTCAGGTCTATACCGCCCCCGTACCACCAAACGCCTTCGCCGGCTTCAAAGTAGCGCACATTCATGTGGATGATGGGCACATGCGGGTTGTGCGGATGCAATACAATGGAAACGCCGGTAGCCAAAAAAGAAGAAGCATCGATGCCCAGCGCCTTGGCGGCCTGTGGCGATAAAGAACCCCATACGGCAGAAAAATTTACGCCGCCTTTTTCAATGCGGGGGCCCTGGATGACGCGCGTCCGGCCGCCGCCGCCGCCGGGGCGTTCCCATACGTCCTCGGTAAAGCCGTCGCCTCCGTCGGCGGCGGACAGTTGCCGGCAGATGTCGTCCTGCAATGCCTTAAAATCTTCCTGAATCTGCATGGCCGCTATTCCTGTAATTTGGGGCCGAAGCTGAGGTCGCCGGCATCGCCCAAGCCCGGAACGATATAGCTCTTGGCGGTGAGCTCTTCATCGAGGTCGCCCAGCCAGATGCGGGCATCGGGGAAGTGCCGCCGCAGGTAGTCGAGCCCCTGATGAGCCGCAATAACCGTCACGAAATGAAGGGAACGCGGCTTCCCATAACGAAGCAACTCATTGACGGCCAATACCATACTGGAGCCGGTGGCCAACATGGGGTCGGTGACGATCAGCACCTTGTCTTCGAAGTCGGGGCACGAAATGTATTCAATGGCAATTTCAAAAGTGCCATCTTTATGGTGTTTGCGGTAAGCCGAAACAAACGCATTGCCGGCTTGGTCAAAAACAGAAAGCATACCCTGGTGAAGCGGTAATCCCGCCCGCAGGATCGTTGCCAGAACAATCTGGTCGGTAGGCAGGTGCATGTTGGCAATACCCAGAGGCGTTTCTACTTCGCGGGCTTCGTAGACAAGCGTTTTACTAATTTCATAGGCCATGATCTGACCCACTCTTTCCATGTTGCGACGAAACCGCATGGCGTCTTGCTGAGCGCCCGTATCGCGCATTTCAGCTAAGTACTGGCCAATGATAGAAGGCTCGTCGCTGAGAATTTTGACCATTTTACATTCGTTTTCGGGCGCAAAATAAGGCAAAAAGCGCAATGCGTACTTGATTCGTGCCCGAAAAACGATGCGTTTGTTGTGCTTTTATCCGGCTTTGTTTACCAATTGATGGGGCGTTCGTATATGCGGCCGCCTGTTTCCAAGCGATAGCGGTATTCGCCTGGCCCCAGATAGTACTGGCTGGGCCTGAACCTCAGGGTGTAGCTGCCCCGCTCGTGGAATGAGTCGGTCAATATCCGCAGTACAGAGCCATTGGGCAGGCCCACCGTCACCCGCACGGGGCCCCGCTGACGCAGGGCATACTTGATCTGGATAACGCCCGGCTCGTTGGGGTCGGGGTTGTGCCCCAGCAAAGCCCCCGGATCGTTCATGGGCGCAGGAGGCGTTGCCGTGGGTAGTAGTTCGTTTACCAAGGGGAAGGACTGCCCCAGCACTGAACCCACAATTTCGGGGTGTACGCACATCCAGTTTTGGAGCACCGTGCCGTAAACATGGCGGAAGTCGACGGAAAAGAAAGGATCGCCGTATTGGTCCAGGTTTACCAGATCGGCAGCTTCGCCGTGGAAGCGGCTGCCCATATTTTCTGCCATCACAATCATGGGGCTGCCCGTACCGTGGTCGGTGCCTACGCTGCCGTTTTCATAGATGGTCCGGCCAAACTCCGAAAAAGTCATGGCCATTACCTGGCCGCTATGCCCCGATGCGCGCAAATCGTTGAAGAAGGCTACGAGGCTGACGGCTACTCGTTGTAGCAGCAGCGGG
>CAYOTJ010000664.1:0-2325 GCA_964406855.1 uncultured Saprospiraceae bacterium | reverse complement strand
TACTACTGTACTAACGGACACTTCATCAATGACCACCTCGCTGCCTGTGGTTTCGCCTAAATAGGTAAAGCTTACGTTGTTTGTGTTAAGGAAATTCACCAACTCATCTTCCCGGCTGACATCTACCGTTACTAAGATGCGGCTTTGGCTTTCGCCAAACAGGTAGGCATCTTTGCGGAACTGCTCGTCGGTAGCGATGGAAAAGCCAATTTCATTCACCATAGCGCACTCCAGCAGGGCTGTAAACAGACCGCCGTCGGCTACGTCGTGAGCAGAGCGAATGAGTCCCTTGCGGATGATCTGGCGCACGGCTTGCTGCACCTGATATTCTTCGTCGAGGTCGAAGGCTGGCGCCGGGGAAAAAGCGATATCGTGCACTACCCGCAGGTATTCCGAGCTGGCTAAATCTTGCTTAGGTGTGCCCAACATATAAATCTGTTGACCCTCGCCCTTAAAGCCCAGGGTAGTCTGGTAGGCTACATCGTCGAGTATGCCCAACATGCCGATGGTAGGCGTAGGGTACACGGGCTCGGTTTTGTCTTGCAGCACCGACTGGTTGTAAAAGCTCACGTTGCCGCCTGTGACGGGGGTATCGAACTTTCGGCAAGCCTCGCCCATGCCTTTGATGGCGTGTACAAACTGCCAGTATACCTCGGGGTTGTAGGGGTGGCCAAAGTTGAGGCAGTGGGTGATGGCCACCGGCTCGCCGCCCGAGCATACGATGTTGCGGGCGGCTTCGGCTACGGCAATCATGGCGCCCACTTGAGGGTTGGCGTATACGTAGGCCGAGTTGCAGTCGACGGTAAGGGCCAGCGCCTTGTTGGCGCCTTTTATGCGCACTAAGGCCGCATCGCTGGGGTCGTTGGTGCTCATCGAGTTGGTGCGCACCATGCTGTCGTACTGCTCGTATATCCAGCGCTTGGAGGCTAAGTTGGGGGAGTTCCACAGTTGGCGCGCCGCAGCCTGTAGGTCGTCGGGTTCGGGTACGTCGCTCAGGCGGAAGGCTTCAATTTGATCCATGTAGGCGGGGCGTGCATACTCGCGTTCGTATACGGGGGCGCCTCCGCCCAGCACGAGGCTGTGGGCATTCACATCGGCTACCTTCTCGCCGTGGTGGTAAAACTCGATGCGCCCGGTATCGGTCACTTCGCCAATTTCGGCGCAGGGCAGATCCCATTTTTCAAATACAGCCTTGAGTTTATCTTCCTGGCCCCGGTGGCATACGATGAGCATGCGCTCCTGGCTCTCGCTCAGTAAGATTTCAAAGGGCTGCATATTCGATTGGCGGGTAGGGGCCAGATCGAGGTTGATGCGCATGCCCACGCCGCTCTTGGCGCTCATCTCGGAGGTAGAGCAGGTGATGCCTGCGGCGCCCATATCCTGCATACCCACTACGGCCCCGGTGCGGATGGCCTCAAGGGTAGCTTCCAGCAGGAGTTTTTCCTGAAAGGGGTCGCCGACCTGTACGGCGGGTAGGTCTTCTGCGGAGTCTTCGGTGAGGTCGGCGGAGGCGAAAGTGGCTCCGTGGATGCCGTCTTTACCGGTAGCTGAGCCCACGATAAAAACCGGATTGCCGGGGCCGTCGGCTATGGCCGATACGGTTTTGCCCACCTCGACTACGCCCACCGACATGGCGTTGACCAATATGTTTTGGTTGTAACAGGGGTGAAAGTAGGTTTCGCCGCCTACGGTGGGCACGCCAAAGCAGTTGCCATATTGGCCTATGCCGTGCACTACCCCCCGCACCAGCCGGCGCGTATGGGCATGCTGAAGATCGCCGAAGCGCAGCGAATTGAGGGCGGCAATGGGACGGGCGCCCATGGTGAAGATGTCGCGGTGGATACCGCCCACGCCCGTAGCGGCCCCCTGGAAGGGCTCAATGGCCGAGGGGTGGTTGTGCGACTCGATTTTGAAGGCGCAGGCTAAGCCGTCGCCAATGTCTACTAAGCCGGCATTCTCTTCGCCGGCGCCAACGAGCAGGCGCTGCCCGTCGCGGGGGAGCGTCTTGAGCCAGCGGATGGAGTTTTTGTAGGAGCAGTGCTCCGACCACATGACTGAGTAGATGCTCAGCTCAGTGAAATTGGGCGTGCGCCCCATGATCTGACAGATTCGGTGGAATTCCGCTTCGGTCAGGCCCAGATTGCGGGCTACACCGTGGTGGATGCCAGCACGGTAATTGCCACGCATATCAACCACTTGCTGCATCGCCACGGGGCCGATTTGCTGGGCCGTCAGGAGGTGCAGCAATTGCTGGATCACGTGGGCCGCGAAGCGCCCAAGCTGGTCGAAGATTTTGTACCGCAAACCTTGTCCCTCAGCCTCTTG
>CAYOTJ010000663.1:0-2329 GCA_964406855.1 uncultured Saprospiraceae bacterium | reverse complement strand
GTTGAAGCCGGCCGGACTCAGCCGGTATTCCTGGCGCTTGTTGTCTATCCATTGTTCGGCCTGCTCACAAGCCTGTATTTCTTTGCGATATTGGTAAGGGCTGCCAATTTCCACGCCCAACTCCTTGAAGGCTTCTTTGGCATCCGCGTAGCGCTCGGCCTGTTTGAGCGAGTAGGCATAGGCTTTGAGCGCATCATAGCCATATTGGTTGTCGTAGGCAATCTTATACCAGGCGATGGCTTCAGCGCCTTCATTGAGGCCCTCGTATGCCTGACCCAGCCGATAAGCCACCCTACCCTTCTCTACCCGGCTATCGGCTTTATTGTACTCTTTTTTGAGCATGTTTACCGCTACGGCATACTGCTTGCGGTCGAGGGCCGTGGCGCCATCCTGTACCTTTATGGTGTAGGTGCAACCCACAATAAGGAGCGCGGCGACGACAACCGCCATCCAGCGTATGATGAGAGACATAGGCCTACTGCTTTTCCAAAGGGAACGCCCGCCGGGGGCGCTTTGTTGTTATTTTTTTTAATGCTAACCGCCGGCTTTGGCATGAAAAGCGACCAATCCAGGCATAGGCCGCGCCATCACCTGCCCCAGTTGTAAGCCCTCCGTTCTGAGGGCCGCGCCAAGCCAGGGTTTAAAATGCTCGGCCACCGAGCCGGCGCAGTGCAAGGTTTGGAAGCCCGTGCCGGTCAGCGGCTTTACATTTACGGCCACAAACTCCCTGAATACGCCCCGTATAAGGCCGCTCACCTCCGGCAGGTGGCTCCAACGCATCATCTCGCGGGTCCAGCCGGCCAGATACCTGCTGGGCAGCGCGCCTTTATATACGGCGTCGATGATGGCCGATCGGCTCAGGGCATACTGATCTTCCAACTGCCGGGAAAGTTCCTCTGGCAACTGTCCGTACAGGTAAGCCCTGAGAAATGCCTTGCCCAGCGCGGCGCCGCTACCCTCGTCGCCCAGCACATAGCCAAAGCCGCCAAATTGCGCTGCGAGTTCCCGGCCGTCATAGCGGGCCACATTGGATCCTGTACCTAATATGGCTACCAGTCCGGGTTTGCAGCCGCATACCGCTCTGGCCGCCGCCAGCAAATCACTCTCTACCTGCAACGACAGCCCCGACCTGTAAAATTCCTGAAAATAGGCCCGCACCTGCTCCCGGCCCTGCTCCGAGCCGCAGCCCGTGCCGTAGAAGAACACATCGCCAATCCAGCTCCCATCCGACGACGACCGGGGTAGTTGCGCCAGCGACTCCCGCCATATCGTAGCCGGCGTCAGGTAGGGGTGTAAGCCCGGAAAAGCGCCGCCGCTCTCTTCTTTGCCGTTGTGCAGGCACACCCACTGGGCTTTGGTGGCGCCGCTATCGACGAGTATACAAGATATGGGTCTCATGTTGCATCGGGCTGTCGGGGTGAATAATGGCGTATGGCCTGGCGCACATTGCCATGCACCTGAAGCAGCGCTTCGGCAGCGGCATACTCAATGCCTAAAGCTTGCACTAACATACGAGCGCCCCGGTCGCGCAGCTTTTGGTTGGTCAGTTGCATGTCTACCATGCGGTTGTCTGCTACCCGCCCCAAGCCTATCATAGCGCTGGTACTGATCATATTGAGCACCATCTTCTGGGCCGTGCCGGCCTTCATGCGGGTGCTGCCCGTCACAAACTCCGGGCCCGTAATGACCTCTATGGGATAATCCGACTCGGCGGCTACCGGCGAGCCGGGGTTGCAGGTAATACAGCCCGTGGGTATACCCCGCTGCCGGCAGGCCCTGAGCCCGGCCGCCACATAAGGCGTGGTACCCGAAGCCGTAATGCCCACCACTACATCCTGCGCATCGACGAGGTGGGCGCTGAGATCGTCCCAAGCCTGCCCCTCGCTGTCTTCGGCATCTTCCACAGGGCGCCGGATGGCTTCATCACCTCCGGCGATGAGGCCAATAACTAAGTTTTCAGGCACGCCGTAAGTAGGCGGGCATTCCGAAGCGTCTAATATCCCCAGGCGGCCGCTGGTGCCCGCACCTATGTAAAACAAACGCCCCCCCTCGCGCAGCCGCGATACGATAACAGCCACTAAAGGCGCGATCTGAGGGATGGCCTGCCGCACCGCCAGGGCTACTTTTTGATCCTCGGCATTGATGCCTGCAAGCAAGTCTGCAACAGACATGGTTTCCAGGTGTCGATAGGGCGAGGCCATTTCTGTGATACGCTCCATAAGCTTTATATCATTGTGTTATTCGACCATCAGGTTGCAGCCCCGAATATCGCTGGCATCCAACCGCCCTATCACCTCAAAGCGGTTGTCGGGGTAATAGCGCCCCAGAT
>CAYOTJ010000662.1:0-2332 GCA_964406855.1 uncultured Saprospiraceae bacterium | reverse complement strand
CGCGCACCGAGATCGATGTCGAAAAGGTCATCGCAGAAAAAGTACAGGAGCGCGTCGACGAGTTTCGCCGCAGCCAACAGGCCGATTGCCAACAGCGCGCCCGCCTCGAAGCCGGCCTGTTGGCCGACTCCATACTGCTCGAACGCGCCCGCCTCCTGCGCGACACCAGCTACCGGCCGCCCCGGCCCCTCAAGCCCGGGCAGCCGGAGCTCAAAACCCTGTCCGATTCGCTGCGCTTGGCGCCGCTGTTCGACAGCCTTCGCTAATCCTCGTTCCGGTAGTAAATCTTGCTGTACGGGGCCGCCGCCTTCACAATCCAGGTGTTACCCCCGATAATGCTGTCGTGGCCAATCACCGTCTCGCCACCCAATATGGTGGCGCCGGCATAAATCACCACCCGGTCTTCTATGGTGGGGTGGCGCTTCGTTTGCGCCAGCTCCTTGCTCACGCTCAGAGCCCCCAGCGTAACGCCCTGGTAGATCTTTACATCATTCCCGATTACCACAGTCTCCCCGATCACCACCCCGGTGCCGTGGTCGATGCAAAAACGCTCGCCAATGACCGCGCCCGGGTGAATGTCGATGCCCGTCTTGGCATGGGCGTGCTCGGTAAGCATCCGCGGAATCAGCGGCGCCTTCAAGTGATAGAACAAATGCGCCAGCCGATATACCGCTATGGCATAAAAACCCGGATAGGTGCGAATGACCTCCGTACGGCTGCCCGCAGCAGGGTCGCCCTGTAAAATGGCCCCCGCATCGGCCAGCAAACGCTCGTATGCCCACGGCAACTGCGCATAAAAATCCCGCTCCATTTGCGCTGCATTCAGCGCAAAATCCTCCTGCAAAGGCGCCAGCAGCTCAAAAAGCCTCAGCCGGTTGTCCTCAAAATGCTGCCGAAAAGCGCGCGGGTGCGCATGACGCTCATGCGCCCATTCCGGGAACAACAGCGCCAGCATGTCGTCTAACCATGCTGCCACCCGGCCGGGCGAGGGCAGCCGGTGCGCCGCCTCCCGATGGGCGGCGAAAAGCCTGTCGATAAAGGCCTCTTCCTGATTCATGGCACGTTCTGCTTTTAAGAATTATTTTACCAAAGAAGTTAAAAATTGTTAAGACCGAAAAAAAAATGACGGCCGGGCTTGGTGGTTTGCAAAAGTTAACGCTATCTTTGAGATGCATTTCAAGCAAAGCAAGCATTTTTTCACCAATTTTCAACTATTGAGCGAAATTTCTACACTTTACATTTAGCTGAAGCAAATTCATTAATCCCACTTACGGGCGCTAAATCGTTTGGTTATGGAAATTACGCCGTTGAATGATCAACAGTTGATCGCTTGCTACCTCGAAGGAGACGAACGTGCCTTCGAAGAACTGCTCAACCGCCATCAACAGAAGATTTACACTTCGATCTACCTTTTTGTTAAAGACCAATCCCTGGCAGAAGACATCTTCCAGGAAGTCTTCATCAAAATTATTGATACCTTGCGCAAAGGCAAGTACAACCACGAGGGCAAATTCCTCCAGTGGGCCATGCGCATTGCGTACAACATGTGCGTCGACTACTTCCGCCGCAACAAACGCCGGCCGGCTGTGTCGCCCACCGATACGTTCGACATCTTCGACGTATTGCAAACCCCCGACCTCAACGCCGAGCAGCACATCATCCGCAGCCAGACGCACGACAAAATCCGTCAGCTCGTAGATCAACTGCCGCCCGAGCAACGCGAAGTCGTCATCCTGCGCCATTACGCCGACATGAGCTTCAAGGAAATCGCCAAGCTCACCCGCGTCAGCATCAACACAGCCCTCGGCCGCATGCGCTACGCCCTCATCAACATCCGTAAGATGATCGAAGAGAAGGAAGTAGTACTGCAGTAAAGCCGCCGGGCCTGTCGTTTACCCCCTCCGGGCTACGCCCTTTGCGCCGGCAAAAGCGCCCGCCTGCGCAACAGGCAAATGCCCAACGTCCCGAAGATCGCCCCCCGCGGCAGTCTTCGGGACGCCTGTTTTTACCCCTCGCATTTTCTTTTTGGGCGCATCCCCGCCGGCCCTGATGCATTTGCCCTGGCGGCCGGCATTTTACCCGGGCCGCCGGGGTCGCTCCCTTCCACGCTCGCTCATCGCTCGGTGCAAAGCACCAGCCGCCTTGGGGGCGGCTGCGTTCCAGGCAGCTTGCGCGGGCCAATCGCCCTGGCGGATGGGAGGGCATTTCTACTGTAGGGTTCTAAATTTACATGCGCTGTAACCGCTTTATCCTTATGTTAATTTATTAGCAAAACTTAAATTTTAACACAACGCGATTTGGTGTATTGGAGAGAAGTGCCTATTTTAGCAAT
>CAYOTJ010000661.1:0-2333 GCA_964406855.1 uncultured Saprospiraceae bacterium | reverse complement strand
AAGCCGAGACGCCCACCAGCCTTATGGCTTTGTTGTACTACCCGCACCAGTGGGTATTTCGGCATCACATTAAGCTGCGCGCTTCGGGCATACTGAGCGTAGTGGACGGCAACGCCCTGCTGGGCAATTTAGCCCACCGCTTCATCGAAGAGATGTTTGCCCAAAACTGGCAGCAGTGGAACAAAGCCGATCTGGAGCGTTGGATGGACGAACAGGCGCCAGTGTTGCTCCGCAAAGAAGGGGCCAGCCTGTTGATGTACGGTCGCGAGCCCGAACGCGTAGCCTTCGTAAAGCGCATGAAAAATGCCGCCTGGAGCCTGATGCGCCTGCTGCTCGACAACCGCTGGTCGGTAGCCGGCGCCGAGGAAGACCTCAGCGGCGTATTTGACGGCGTCACATTGAGAGGGCGCGCGGATATGCTGCTGGAGCGCCCCGACGGCGAGCGCGCCATTGTAGATATGAAATGGAGCGGCGCCGGCCGCTATCAGGAGTTGCTGCGCAATCAGGAAGACCTTCAATTGGCCCTGTACGCCTACCTCGCCGCCGAAGAAGGCCGCTTGCCGCTGCCCCATACCGCCTATTTCATCATCGACAGAGGGCAAGTGCTGGCCCGCAATGACAAGGCCTTCCGGGAGGCCCGTCCGCCGGCCCCCGACCTCGATCACCAGGCGGTATACCGGGCCATGTATGAGCGCATATCGGCTACCCTGCGCTGGCGCATAAGCCAGTTAAGCGAAGGTGAAATAGAGATCCGCTGCGAACAGACCCAACAAGCGCTCGAAGCCCACTATGGCGAAACCCTGCTGGAGATGCTGGAAATGAAGCGCCAGACCGATAACCGCGACGATTACCGCACGCTTATTCAAGTTTTTATTTAGCGACATGTATCTTTGTGTGAAATTTTGCGAAGGCTTAACAACGAACATCTAATCAGGTATGAAAGCACAAGAGGTCTTAAATCTCATCGCCGGAGGAGAAACCAGTTACGTTCAATTTAAAAAGGATGTGACCAACGCAACGAGCATCGCTCAGGAAATAGTGGCTTTTGCCAATACGAAAGGGGGACGCATCATCATCGGGGTAAACGATAAAACAGGCCAAGTTGAAGGCTTGACCTTCCAGGATATACAACGAATCAATAACTTGCTTGCCACTGCGGCTAACGACCATGTGAAAAATTCAATCAACATAGAAACGGAAACGGTAGAAGTAGAAATGGGCAAAAGGGTGGTAATAGCACAAGTGCCTGAGGGCTATAGCAAACCTTACAAAGATAAAGACGCATTGATTTTTGTTAAGAATGGCGCTGATAAACGCAAAGTGACCAGCAATGAAGAGCTGATGCGTATGCTGCAAAGCAGTGCCAGCTTGTATGCCGAAGAACAAGTACTCATACACTGTACTTATCAGGATATAGACTGGGATAGATTCAAGATATTTTACGAAGATTTCTATAGTGAAGAAGCAGAGCCAGATATCGAACGCAAATTTGAGAACATACGCTTAGGCCAGGAAGGTAAACCCAATTTGGCAGGTGCGCTACTTTTTACCAATAATCCGCAAAAAGCAATTAAAGGCTTCTTCATCACGGCTATCTGGTTTTGGGGCAACGAGATAGAAGCAGACAGCTTCAGGGCGTCCGATTATTTGCGGGGTACGCTTGCCGAACAGTATAAACAAGCTAAAGATTTTGTGTTGCGTGCCCTCCATAAAATCCAAAGTGGAGAGGGCTTCAATAGCCCAGGTGTTTTATACCGCGCGTCGGCAGGCTTTGTGCACGGAGGCTCGCATAAACCAGCGGTCTATGCACAAAACCTGCCAGCGCAAACTATAGAAGTGCCAGAGATTGTGTTTACGGAATTACTCACCAATGCTTTGGTGCATCGCGATTACTTCGTAAAAGACACGATTAAGTTGTACATATTCAACAATAGGATTGAAATCATTAGCCCGGGTAAGTTACCCAACAACCTTACCATAGAACAAATGAAAAAAGGTATCCGAAAGAAACGAAACGATATCCTTGATTCGCTCTCACCCAGTTTGCTTCACTATAAAGGCGCGGGTAGCGGCATCTTGCGCGCACTGCGCGCCTACCCGCATATCGATTTCATCAACGACACTGAAGCTGAACAAGTCCGGGTTGTGATCCATCGTACGGCAAATTTGGAAGGCTAAATAAGGTATTGGCTCCCCACAAATGAGTAGGAGGAATGATTTTCATAGCTTGATAAATTTTAGTGTGCAGGCAAAACTATTACTCACGCCAGCTCCAATCACTGTTCTTCGCCGGTGACTATGTCTAATACCGACATTCGGGATTATAGACGGTA
>CAYOTJ010000660.1:1123-2337 GCA_964406855.1 uncultured Saprospiraceae bacterium | reverse complement strand
GGTCGTAGAGCCGGGCATAGTTGACCGACTTTACGCCCCGGCAGGTGAAGACGCGGAAGTCGTCGTTGACGCCGTCTTCGTTGGGGCTGAATATGTTGGGCACGTAAACGTTGCGGTTGGGGTCGAGGGCTACAAATACTGTAGCCTCGGCCGTACAGCCGTTTTCATTGGTTACGACCAAAGTATACTCCAAGCTGCCTACCGGGAAGACAAAGGGGTTGCGGATGGTATCCGAGCTGAGGAACGTAGCGGGGGTCCAGCGGTAGTTATAATTGCCGCCCGGCGTGATGGTGGGCTGTAGCTGCACGGTGCTGTCGCCCAGTTCTACGATTACCTGATCGGGCAGCGACACCACGATCTGGGGCGGCTGCGGGATGTTGACGATGGTCTCGGCGGTACAGCCGTTGGGGTCCTCGACCGTCACGATGATGTCGCCGGCAAAAACCGTAGCCGGTTGGTTGACGGGGAAGCTAAGGCCGTTGTTGTTGACCATGAAGGTAAAGTCGAGGAAATTGGTAGCGCTGCCGCCAAAAGCCGTATCAACCGACAGGAAGGTGGCGTCGCCAAAACATAGCGGCGGATCAATGGGGTCGAGGGTAAATACGATGGGCTCTGGCTCCTGAATGGTGAAGCTGGCATCGTCCTGGCAGCCCTCTACATCGGTGACGGTAACGGAGTAGGTTCCGGCGGCGAGGTTGGTAGCCACATTGCTATTGGCGGGGGCTACGTTGCCCGACCAGGTGAAGGGGGCCGGCCCAAGCGGATTGATGTTGGCGCCGGTATTGACGGAAACGGCAAAAACGCCGTCGGCATCGCCGCTGCAAGATACAAAGGGGGTAGACAACACAGGGTCGACGGTGAGGATGAGCTCGTCGGGCTCCGTAACCTGCACCAACTGCTCGCGATCGCAGCCGTTGGCATCGGTGACAATGGCATTATAGTCTCCGGCCGGGAGGTTGCTGACGGTGGCCGAAACGGCGCCGGTGGCAGGCCAGAGGAAGGTGTAAGGCCCCGTGCCGCCCGAAGGCGTAAGGGTGATGGCACCATCGGCCTCGCCGTTGCAGCTCACGTTATCGACGGCCACGCCCACCGAAATATCGGGCGGCGTAGGAATGGTGAGGTTTTCAAACTCAACGCCGCAGACGCCGTCGCTGACGGTCACCGACTGGGCGCCGCGGCACAGTTGTACCGCCGTAGAGCTGGAGACGTTATTG
>CAYOTJ010000660.1:0-1113 GCA_964406855.1 uncultured Saprospiraceae bacterium | reverse complement strand
CCTGATCATCGGGGCAAGACACGCCCTGAATGTTGGAGAAGCTACCCGTAATACTGGGCGGATCGGGTAGCACCACGCTGGCTACCAGCGGCGTACAGCCGTTGGCATCCTGGATGGTTACGGAATAGGCGCCGGCAGCTAAAGCCGGCAGCGGGTTGATGGTAGTGGGCGTGCCGGGGTTGGTAGACCAGCGATACGTGTAAGGCGTGGTGCCGCCGCTGGCAAATACCGTGATCTGGCCATTGGTGAAGCCAGGGCAATCGGGCAGGCGCAGCGAGAAACTGTCAAGCGTCAAAGGAGCGGGCGCCAGCACCTGGGCCGTATCTATGGTAGAGCAGAACGACTCGTCGGTGACGGTAACGATGTACTGCCCCGGAGGCAGGTTATTGATGGTAGCGCCGCTGAAGCCGCCGCTCCACTGGTAGCTGACGATGGCGGCCGCGCCCGGCGTAGCTACTACCGTCAGGGTACCGTCGGTGCTTTCGGGGCAGGATACCGTATCATCGTCGAGGGTGACAATGGACGGAGGCGTGGGCGCCAGTATGGTAGCATCAAGCTGGGCGGTACAGCTATTGGCGTCGGTGACGGTAACGGCGTAAGGGCCGGCCGACAGGTTGCCCGCGATGGAGTCGACCTCCGTTGCGCTATGCGACCAGGCGTAGCCGTAGGGCGCCGTGCCGCCGCTGACGCCCAGCACTATCTGGCCGTCGGCGCCGGTGGTACAGGTCTCGTTGCGCTGGTCGAGCAGGCTGACTACCAGCGGCTCGGGCTGGCTCACCGTAAACGTATCGATGGACCGGCAACCGGCAGCGCTGGCATCCGTCATGGTGACGATGTACATGCCAGCCGGCAGGTTGATGATGGAGCTGGTGGTAGCCGCATTGGCAGGGGGCGTGGTGAAGGTATTCCAGTTGAAGGTGTAAGGCGTGCTGGCCGCCGCGCCCGTGGTGACGCCGGTGATGAACACCTGGCCATTGGCGCCGCCGTTGCAGCTCACATCCGTTACAGCGGCATTGATCGACAGGGTCTTTGTGGCGCCTACAGTATAACATTCCTCAAAGGTACAGCCGTTGTCGTCGGTGACGGTCACGCAGTAGTTGCCGGGGTTCAGGT
>CAYOTJ010000659.1:280-2343 GCA_964406855.1 uncultured Saprospiraceae bacterium | reverse complement strand
CCAGCAGCGGCTCGGTGTACTGCGCCAATTCGCGGATGGCGCGGGCTTCGCCGAGGTGGTTGAACTGGGCCATGAGGGGCGCCTGGAAGAACTCGGGGAAGAGGATAAAATCGCATTTATAGTCGCTGAGGGCGTCTACAAAAAACTCTACCTGCTCAACGAGGGCGTCAAAGTCGCTGAACATGCGCATCTGCCATTGTACGAGCCCGAGGCGAACGACGATTTTGGGGGTGGAAAAGAGGCTGTCGGGGTTTTCCTGGTAATAGATGTTAATCCATTCGAGCAGGGTGGCGTACTCCCTCGATTCGGTATCGCCTTCGAGGTAGTTGGTCAGGACGCGCTTGACGTGGAAGTCGTTGTTGAGTTGGAAGGTAAGCGTAGGGTCGTAAAGTTCCTTGAGGCGTATTTTTTCGATATACTCCTGAGGCGACAGGCGGTCGGCGTAGTGCTGATAGCCGGGAATGCGGCCGCCTGCGACGATGGCGCGGAGGTTGAGCTGTTCGCAGAGTTCCTTGCGGGCGTCATAGAGACGACGGCCGAGGCGAAGGCCGCGATAATCAGGATGAACAAAGACGTCGATGCCATAGAGCACATCGCCTTTGGCATTGTGGGTGTTGAAGGTGTAGTTGCCGGTAATCTGGCGGTAGGTATGGTTATCGCCGAAGCGGTTGTAGTCAACGATGATAGACAGCGCGCAGGCGGCTACTTTGCCGTCGACGAGGAGGCATATCTGGCCGGCGGGAAAGACATGGAGGAGTTTTCGAATGGCGGGTTCTTCCCAGTATTCGCCACCGATGCCCGAGTAGGCTTCCTGCATGGCTTCTTTAAGGCCTAAGTAGTCTTCCAGGTGCAGATGCCTGATGTCAATTTTGGAAACATTTTCCATACAACCGGTTGAGGTAAAAAACTTTAGTCAACGAACGTAGGGCCGTCAACATCGCGTTCCAAGGTGTTGAAGTCGGCGTCGGCGTTTAAGCCGGATAAAGGCTCGTCTTCATCATCTAAGTCGAAGGTTGCCGTTCCGTTGCCGGTATTGGCCGGTCGGCGGGTATTGGTCGGGCGCGCCGACCGCAGGCGCCCGGGCGCGCCTTCGCCCTTCACGTAGGGCGTCTTGGAGGGATGCACAACTATTTTCTCTTCTTCTTTAATGCGCTCTTCCTGTTTGGCGGCCACGCTTTTGGTGGTTGTAGGCACGGCCATGAGGCGGCGCTTATCGATGAGGTTTCCGGTGAGGGAGCAGATGCCGTAGGTTTTGTTGCTGATGCGAATTAGGGCGTTTTCGAGGTCCTGAATGTACTTGCGCTGACGGATGGCCATGTTGTTGAGCATTTCTACGTCGTTGTTGGTGCTGCTGTCGTCCATCCAGTCGCCGCCATGCTCATCGCCGTTGTTCTCGGCTATGTCAAGTATCTGTTCCTGTAGCAGGTCGAGTTGGAGGCGGGCTTCTACCAGCTTCCCCTCGACCAGGACCTGAAATTCGGTTAATTCTTCATCGGAGTACCGTACGAGTGCCGTGCTCATAAACAGTGATTTTTGATTGTTTTCTCAGTATTTGTTGCAAAGTTACAAAAACCGGCGCAATGGCCAAAAAGCAAGACGCCGAACCGTTCACGAGATGGAACGGTCCGGCGTCGAGTTTCTTTACGCAGACTTGGAAAAGAATCCGCTGAAGCCTTTTCGGGATTGGGCGGCATTTTTTTCTTTGTCATCAGTAACAGCCTCTGCTGAAGCTGTGCGTGGTTCATGGGGCAGCGCAGTAAAATCCGGTTGAAGCGCTACATAAGGTTGCATTTCTTCTCCGCAAAACTCTGAGGCGTCTTCACGCCAAAAACGCTGCCGAGAACCTTTTTGCTGAGGCGCCAAACGGGCCTCTCCAAGGTGACGGCTCATAATTAATCGCTTTTGTGAGTAAACGTATAGAGGTATCAATATTGTTTCAGGAATTGAGGTTTTTTTTCAATTTTTGAAAATTTAACATTTCATTTACGCGCACGAGAGCAAAAATGCGTCGAAAGCCGTGTTTATGGCCGCTGAATAAGGCTAATAGCCCACCAGATCGGAGG
>CAYOTJ010000659.1:0-270 GCA_964406855.1 uncultured Saprospiraceae bacterium | reverse complement strand
TATTGGGCTAAGCTGATGATCTGCCAGGCATTGAGGATGTGTTGCACTTCGGCCTGGTGCAGGGCGGCTATGGCTACGATACAACTGGCGGTATGGGCGGGCTGATTGGGCAGCACCTCGCGGCTGTAGTATTCGGGGAATGCCTTTGGGTTGTCGATGACGAGGTTGCGCGAGGCGTTTGACCAAAGTTCAAAGCCGGCGCCGTGGCGGCGGCATAAATCTTCCAATTGTCGGATGTGGGCGGGGTCGGCGGTATGCAACAGGCAGGAG
>CAYOTJ010000658.1:0-2377 GCA_964406855.1 uncultured Saprospiraceae bacterium | reverse complement strand
ACCCTATAGCCACGCCCCCAACTGGGCGGCGCTCAAAGGCTTCGACGCCCTGCCCAAAGCCCGCATCGCCACCAGCAAGGGCGAAATCGTAATCGAACTCTGGCCCGACCTCACGCCCGCTACCGTCATCAGCTTCATCGAGCAGGCCAACAAAGGCTACTTCAACGGCAAAAACTTCCATCGGGTGGTCTCCAACTTCGTCATACAGGGCGGATGCCCCCGGGGCGACGGCTATGGCAGCCTCGACTTCAGCATCCGATCCGAACTGCCCAATACCTACTACCACCAGCCCGGCATAGTAGGTATGGCCTCGGCCGGCAAAGACACCGAAGGGGTGCAGTTCTTCATCACCCACTCGCCTACGCCCCACCTCGACGGCCGCTATACGGCCTTCGGGCGCGTAGCCGCCGGCATGGATGTGGTTCACCGCATACAAGTGGGCGATACCATCGAAAAAATAACCATTCAGTAAATCATACCGGCATCAACCAACTGCCCGGAGTAAAACCAAATAGCTACCCATGAAAAATACGCCGCTAACAGACCAACACCTGGCGCTGGGCGCCAAAATGGCCGAATTTGCCGGTTACAATATGCCCATCTCCTATGCCGGGATCAAAGAAGAACACCAGGCCGTGCGCCGGCGCGCCGGTATGTTCGACGTATCCCACATGGGCGAGTTCATCGTGCGAGGCGCGCAGGCCCTCGACTTTGTACAGTATGTGACCTCCAACGACGCCGGCCGCCTCAGCATAGGCCAGGCCCAATACTCCTGCCTGCCCAACAACCAGGGCGGCATCGTAGACGACCTGCTGGTATACCGGCTGCCCGAAGACTACTGCGCCGAAGGCGAACAGGCTTTTATGCTGGTGGTCAACGCCGCCAACATGGAAAAAGACTGGAACTGGCTCGAAAGTCATAAGGCCAACTTCGACTGCCGTCTCATCGACATCTCCGAGCGCACCGGCCTGCTGGCCGTACAAGGCCCCTTGGCCCTGCAAATACTACAACCCCTCACCGACATCGCCCTCGATCAAATGGGCTACTACACCTTCCAAAAGGGGCGGTTTGCCGGTTTCGACAATGTGCTCGTATCCGCCACAGGCTATACCGGCGCCGGAGGCGTGGAAATCTACGCCGAAAACGAAGCCATAGCCGCTATGTGGGGCCTCATCCTCGAAGCCGGCCGCGAATACGGCCTCCAGCCCGTGGGCTTGGGCGCCCGCGATACCCTGCGCCTCGAAATGGGCTACTGCCTCTACGGCAACGACATCGACGATGCCACCAGCCCCCTCGAAGCCGGCTTAGGATGGATCACCAAGCTCAATAAGGGCGAATTCGTGGGCAAATCCCACATCCTCGACCGCAAAGCTGCAGGCCTCAGCCGCCGACTCGTAGGCTTGGTATGCGACGACCGCCGCGTACCCCGACACGATTATCCCATCGAAAATGAAGCCGGCGAGCTCATCGGAAAAGTCACCTCCGGCACCCTTTCGCCCTCCCTCGACTATCCCATCGCCATGGGATACGTGCCTACCGCCCTCAGTGAGCCCGGCAGCATCGTTATGATCGATATGGGCCGCAAAAAAGTGCCCGCTCGGGTTGTCAAGCCGCCTTTTGTACAATCCTGACGCCCGGCCATTGAACCTTTTGGGCCATGATTGATTTATAGTTTATTCAATTCTTTTTGAAACTACTGTAAACAAAGCAAATATGACGTTAGCAGAAGGCAAGGAAAAATTCATCCAATCCTGGGGAGCGCTGGGCAGCAGTTGGGGCATCAACCGCACGATGGCGCAAATTCACGCCCTTCTGCTCATTGCTCCCGAAGCGCTTAGCGCCGACGAAATTATGGCCGAGCTGAAAATATCCCGAGGCAACGCCAACATGAACCTCCGGGCGCTCATCGACTGGAAACTGGTGTACCGCGAGCTGAAACCCGGCGAGCGCAAAGAGTTTTTTGTAGCCGAAAAGGATATGTGGGAGGTCGTCAAGAACATCATCGTGCAGCGCAAAAAGCGCGAGCTGGAGCCCATGCTGAGGGTGCTCGACGACCTCTCCAATGTAGAAGACAAGGACGCCGCCGCCGAGGCCTTCGTAGCCGTCATCCGCGACATCAAGCTCTTCAGCAGCAAAGCCGACGCCACCCTCGATACCCTGGTAAAGTCGGACTCCAACTGGTTTGTGGGCACCTTCCTCAAGATGATCCGCTAAGCGCCGCCCGCCAAAAGACGCCCGCGGGGCATCTTATTCATCGAATCAACGCATCGCAGCATGGCATTCCTCAAAATATTCCGGGTACCCAAAAACCAGCAGTTCAGCTACAAACCCCGCCACTGGGACCCCCAAAAAGAAGAATTCGACGAGCGCCGCCGCC
>CAYOTJ010000657.1:0-2378 GCA_964406855.1 uncultured Saprospiraceae bacterium | reverse complement strand
CGTAGCGCGGCAGGTCCACGCAAAGGGCGATGAGCCCGCCCGCAAGCACCAGCGTATACCGCCCTGCTGCCAAGCCCCCAACCGGCATCTCGGCTGCTCCTGCCGCTACGCGCCGCTGCGCCACCGGCCGCCCAAGGGCATCCAACAGCCGGGCTTCGCCCGCCTCCGGCGCCGCAAAATAGAGCGTCTCTTCCACCGGATTGGGGTATACCGCCAATTGAGCCTGCGTTGGGGTATCCCCGGTACTGGTCACACCCTCTGTCACCACATTGTCGAGGCAAAAGTAGGCAGGCGTATTCATACCAAAAACGCCCACATCCGAGGAGTTGAGCACAAAGGCTAAGCTATCTGCCTCGCCTAAGGCGGCAAGGTCTAAAAACGTCCACTCATCAATGAGGTAATCCTGACTGTTATCGGCAAAGCGGTAGTCGGCCAAGTAGAAGTCGATGCTGTCGGCGCTAAGCTCGCCCCCCAGATATTTGCGCACTGTGAGGCGGAAGAAGTCGGGGTCGTTGCCGCTGATGCCCCCAAATTTTTTGGCAAAGGCGTCGCCATCCTTCATGCTATAATAGGCATAAGTACTGTTGGAAACGCTTACGCCCAACACCCGCCGACCAGCCGAGGCGCCCGTGAGGCGCAGCACCAGCACATCAAAAGCGTAGCCCACGGCAAAGGTAGCCGAACCTTCCGCTCCGCCGCCATCGACGACCCCATATTGATTGGTGAAACCCGGCGTCTCATTGTCGGTGACGCTCGATATCGCCCAACCCGACCAAAAGTCAAACTGGCTGTCGTAGCTGTTGGGCAGAGCTATATTGCCACTGCTGAAAGCGCCGGCGGCGCCGGCATTGTTTTGAAAAGTGTTGGGCGCCAGTCCCAGGTCTTCGAGGCCGCTCACAACAGTTTGCGCATGCAGCGGCGCTAAGGCTAAGGCCAGCATAACCGCGAAAACAACGCCATTACGGCTCAGCCGAAAAAAAATAGTAGAAGTAATCATGTTTTTCATTTCGTTTATTGTGATGAAAATGGATTCAATTCATCGGAGCGCAGGGGGCGCTTGAAGCCCCATTGCACCCCTGCCTGGAAATAGCGACCCGGCATAGGTCGGCGCTCTACGGCTTCGTACCGGGCGTTCCAGAGGTTGTTGACCTGCACAAACAGGTTGCAGCTCATGGCCGCGCCCGGCTTGCTGCCCAGCAGATAACCCACCCGCCCAAAGCCAAGCTGATAGGCCGGCAGCGGCGCCGCCAGGGCGCCCACCTTACCCGTATATCGGTGCTGGTAGGAAAAGCTAAAACCCCGACCCATCAGTCGCAAGCCGGCAAAAGCCTGATGCCGGGGCACGTATATCAATTGCTCGCCGGCCCGTATGCGGGGCAGTTCCAGCGCGATCTCATTGGTAGAATAAGTAAGGTCATAGCCGGCATCGACGGCAGCCGTCCAATGGCCCCACTGGCAACGCCAGCTTAGGCGCAACTCGGCGCCCCTGCTGCGCACGGCCGCCACATTGCCCGCCGACCAGTAGCTCTGGCCCGGCGCAGGGTACCATAGTATCCAGTTGTGTATGTAGCGATGGTAAGCCGTAGCTGAGGCCGTAAGGCCGCCGGCCCTCAGATGCAGGCCCGCTTCCTGGCTCCAGCCTTGCTCGGGGCGCAGATTGGGGTTGCCGCCTGGCGTCCAATAACGATCGTTGAACGTGGGCAGCCGGAAGTTGCGGGCTATCAGTGCGCGCAGCTCCAGCCGCTTGCCCATGTTTACGCTGGCGCTCAATGCCGGCGCCGGCGGCTGGGGCCGTCCGTTTATCCACTCCTGCCGGGCGCTCAGTCGTGCCTGCCCGCTACGCCACTGCCAGCGCCAGGCGCCAAACAAGGCCCACTGCTGCTGCGTCGGCGGGGCGTCGGCGTAGCCCGTCGTACGGGCTGTGGCATAGCCGTACAGCACGCCGCCCTGTACCCGGCTCCGGGCCGACAACTGCGCTTCGCTCTCGGCCTCCACCAAGGCCGTAGTAAACTGGCTGGGCGCAAAGGTGCGCAAGGCGGGGTCCTGGTAGTAGATGCGCTCATGGAAGTACCCGCCCCGCGCCTGACTTAACCAGCGGCGCCCCCGGTGTTGCCAGAGATCCGGTAAGCGCAGCACGCTGTCGGCCTGAGAAGGCTCCCTGCGGGTCTGGGTGAGCGTGGCCGGAATGTCGAGCCCGGCGCGCTGCCCCCAGCCATGTAAAGCCACCGACTGCCGGGGGCCGGGCCGCCAGTACACCGACGACTGCCAGCCCTCGCCTGCCGCCCCGGCATGATCTAAGCGGCGTTCTGCCAGGCCAGGTGCCGGCACATAGGGAAAGTCGTTGTCGGCTGTGCGCCGGAAGGCCCGGCCCCCGGCAG
>CAYOTJ010000656.1:903-2384 GCA_964406855.1 uncultured Saprospiraceae bacterium | reverse complement strand
CCAACGTAACTAAATAATGGTAATGCCGGTTGGGCAGCTCATCGACAGGCTTTGATGTATGGCTGGAAATATCAATGTTGTCTTCCGACATAACCGATACCACGTCTGGTCGCAGGGGAGCCGGGCTAAATCCGGCGCTATGCGCTTCAACTAATTGGTTGGCGAAAAAGTTGAGATAACCCTCTGCCATCTGACTTTGGCAGGCGTTGGTGGAACACAAAATCAGCACGCGCTTCATAAAGTTTGCCCAGTATGTTTGCGAGGCAAAGTTAACATTAAATTTACAACAACAACCCGCTCCGGGGGCGACTTATACAGAAAACGGGGTTGACCCGGAAAGCCGGTTTTTCAAAAAACCGCAATCTTGCAGCTACAATGCCGGTTTTTATAGCACGTACACAAAACATAAACGGGCCCTTAGGCCCGTGTTGCAAAGTAAATTTTTTGTTAAGTTTTTTAAAAAGTCGGGCATCCCAAGCCGCGGCTTTGCACGCCGTCGCCGTCGCCAAAGCGGAAGGAGAAGGTGACGCCGCCCATGTAATACCAGTCTTTTTTCTCCCCCCCGCGACGATACGAGACATCGTTTTCGGGTTCTTTAATGTTGGGATTGCTGAGCTGAGCGGCCAGCGGACCATTGCCGGTAAGCACGTCTAAATAATTGACCTGGGCCGAGCTCACATCGTCGAGATGGTCGGTAAAAAGTTTGCGCCCGCCCATCTCCAGACCGATGGTGATGTTCTTCTTAATGATAAATTTTAAGCCTCCGCCAAAGGGGAGTTGAACTTGGGTGAGGCTGTAGGGGTCTTCATACCCCGGCAGGCCCTGGCCTTCGGTGCCCAGCGGTTGCAATTCTACCCACTGCCCGTCTAAGCGGGCTTCGGGGTTGAAGCGAAAAAAACCTGCGCCGCCATACAGATAAGGCGCTACCTGGGTGCGGCGGGGGTTGCCGAGCCGGAAGAGATTCCATTCGCCGGTCAGAGAGACCTCCGTAATGGTAGTCCTGAAATTGAGCATGCGGTCGGTGAAATCGTTACTTGCTCCATCCTCGGCATCGAGCCGGGTGAGATTCAGGCCGAGGCGCACTGAAAAAGCATTGACGGGATTGATGCGCAGGAAGATGCCTCCGGCGGGCTCCAGCTCCTGAAAATAAAGCCCGACTTCTTTGGGCGAGAGGTCGCCGCTATAGAGGGCCATACCGCCCCAAAGGCCCAGCTCCAACTTTTGGGCATTGACGGCCACTGTGATTAGCAAGGCCGAAATGACGGCCATTATCCATCTGCTCATGAGGTATCAATTTTTCCGAAGCGAGTTATTGAAATATTAAACCCTACCGGCAAGTAAGCGTTTCCATTCCTAGGGCTACCTTTACATCCGACTTTTAGGCTGCGCGTCGGCAGGTTTGTGTACAAAGGCTTGGATAAGCACAGGAATTCATACACAAGGCCCGCCAGCGCTAACTATAAGAATCGTCAAGGTAACGC
>CAYOTJ010000656.1:0-893 GCA_964406855.1 uncultured Saprospiraceae bacterium | reverse complement strand
TACATCCGTCTTTTAGACTACGCGTCGGCAGATTTAAGTACAAAAGCTTGGATAACCTGTAAATTCATGCCCAGGGCTTCATGCACAAGGCCTGCCAACGTCAGCTGTAAGAATCGTCAAGGTAACGCTTTGCACAGATAAAATCTTTTGTAGCGCCGCCTAATTCTAAAAAAATTACCTTTTCTATGGAACAAAGCTCAACCGCTGAAACCAAGCCCCGGCTCAGCCGCGAAAAACTCTCGCGCGCTCTGCATGTATTCCGCTATGTACTGCCTTACAAATGGGCTTTTATTGGCGGCATGGCATTTTTGGCTTTAGGCAGTCTGCTCTTTTTGGCCGTGATGAAGGTGCCGGGAGAGCTGTTCAACGTCA
This sequence comes from uncultured Saprospiraceae bacterium, assembly GCA_964406855.1. GTDB lineage: Bacteria > Bacteroidota > Bacteroidia > Chitinophagales > Saprospiraceae > JAUMBM01. The sequence goes on along the minus strand of CAYOTJ010000656.1, from coordinate 521 downwards.
TTGCAGGTAAACCCAGCTACGGGCTTTCGGTCTATCAGTTGTTTTTGGTGTTGTTGGCGCTGCTGGGTGTTCAAAGCCTTATGTCTTACCTTCGGGTGCAGTTGTTTGCTCAGGTAAGCGAAAAGAGTATGGCGCTGCTGCGCACCGAGCTGTATGAGAAACTCATTACACTGCCCATTCCCTTTTTTGAAGAGCGGCGGGTGGGCGAGTTGTCGAGCCGCCTCACCAATGACGTCACTCAGGTACAGGGCATTGTAAGCATTACGCTGGCGGAGTTCATCCGGCAGATCATCATACTGCTGGGCGGCGTAGGCATCATTGTTTTTGCGATGCCCCGCTTAGCCCTCACCATGCTGGCTACCTTTCCGGTGGTAGTGGTGGTGGCCATGTTCTTTGGCAGGTACATCCGCAAGCTCACCCGCGAACGGCAGGACCAGTTGGCCCAAACCAACGTGGTTGTGGAAGAAACCATGCAGTCTATCCAGGCGGTAAAGGCCTATACCAATGAGTGGTTTGAGCGG